>NZ_ASSD01000667.1 GCF_000520715.1 Paenibacillus zanthoxyli JH29 | reverse complement strand
TAGAGAGGGCGGCTGCCGTTCCAGCGGCTGAGCTTTAATAGCGCGGCGGCCATGGTCTCTTTGAGGGGCGCTTCCGTAACCAGCTTGCGGTAGCCCCGCTTATGAAGCGCAGGACCGGTTGTGTCCAGCGTAATCAGCGCGATATCATTGAGCAGCGTAACCTCGATGACGTATCGCGGACCGTTCTCGGGAAACCAGTCGGTGCGATAATACTGCTTCAGCTTTTCGACGACCGCTTTTTTGACAATGCCTTGTGCAGCCGGGACGCTGGTAAGCTGCGACTTGTGCGAGCGTCCCTCGACGGGGAATTCGCCATGCTTGGGAATCCAATCCTGCCACGGCAGCGCCTTGACGCCTTCGAACAGCTCGTCAAAGGTTTTAGCCGGAAATCGCCCCATATTGATCAGGACCCGGTCCGAGGTGCGCAGCCACAGGTTGCAGCGGCAAATATCGATCATATCCCCGCTAAAGAGAACGCGGCCGTTCTCGGTAGTCGTTTCATAACCCAATTCGTTTAATTCGCGTGCGACGACGGCCTCCAGTCCCATGGGGGCGGTGGCAATCAGCTGCAATTTGCTCAAGAATCTCAACTCCGTTGCTTGTAGGTATGTGAGTAAAGCCAGTACAATCAAGTAGAAGCGTAAAGCAGCCGCCTGATAGGGGCAGACCCGCATCTCGTAGACTGTTATACTTAATATTTCAAGTATAGGCGAAGCAAGGGCGTATCACAACGTCCCGATTGGCCGGGGGAACGGCAGTGCTTGCCAACATATGTAGAATGTGAACAAAAAGGAGATCAGATATGCTTAATCAAGAGCAGTACTCTAATCAAGAGATGTACAGCGAGCGTCTATATACGGAAGATGAGCTTCTGCTGTCAGTAAAAGAAGCCATCCGTGCAGGCGGCATGCCCGAGGTGTCGATAGCACCGGGTTACGGAAGACTGCTGAGCATGCTCGTTTCGCTTTCCCGCGCAACCAGTGTGCTGGAGATCGGAGCCCTTGGCGGATACAGCGGCATTTGCCTGGCTAGAGGACTGGCTTCCGGAGGAACATTAACCTCTCTGGAGCTTAAGCCGGAATATGCCGAGATGGCGCGCCGCCATCTGGAGCAGGCCGGATTCGGCGGCATTGTCGAATACCGGACAGGCCCCGCGCTGGACAATCTTGCCCTGCTGGCGGAGGAAGGGAGAAGGTTCGATTTCTTTTTTATCGACGCCGACAAGGAGAACTATCCGGACTATCTGGAATATGCCATACGGCTGGCGAAGCCGGGAGCGGTAATCGCGGGCGATAATATCTTCCTGCGCGGACGCACCCTGAATACGGATAAGAACGGGCCTGCGGTACAGGCGATGCGCCGTTTCAACGAAATGATCGCGGGTGACAGCCGGCTAACCAGCACGCTGCTGCCCGCGTATGACGGACTCGCTCTTGCAATTGTGAAATAAAGGCGGGAGGTTAACGAAACAGCCTGATCGGGGCAGCCTTGTACAGCGTGAATCGGACCCATAACGTATTGATCAGCAGCATGGCGCCAGAGACGATGAATATGCCTTCGATGCCAATATAGCCCGCCAGAAAGCCGCCGATCAGCGATCCCAGCATATTGCCGAGGGCCAGCGTGCTGCTGTTGAAGCCGAAGGCCCGGCTCTCCTTGCCGTCCGGTGTATAAGAACGGATCAGGGCGTTTACGCTCGGAAGAAGTCCGCCCATGAAGACGCCCATCAGAAAGCGGACGAATATGAGCTGCCAGACGCTGCCGACGAACGCCTGCGGAATAACAAACAGGGCAGCGCCGATCAGAGCGTAGGTCAGAATCCGGTGGGCGCCGACCTTATCGCTGAGTTTGCCGAGCACCGGCGAGGCAATCATATTCGAGACCCCGGTTACTGAGCTGACCACCCCTGCCCAGAACGTGATATTGACAACGGTCCCGTGCAGGTTCTCGACATATAAGGGCAGCAAGGCCATCGGGCTGATCATGGCGAACTGGATCAGGAACGTGACGGCGAACAGCGCCGGAAGCTGCGGAACCTTGATGAGATCTTTAAATCCTTCAAACGTGGATACCTGCGGCTTGTGGGCAGCTTCCTCACGGTTGAAATTCTCTTTAACGAGGAACATGGCGAGCAGAGTGGCGATGGACAGCAGCAGGCCAATCACGTAAAAGATCGGGCGGAATCCGATCCAATCCGCAAGCAGTCCGCCGATCAGCGGTCCAAGAATCGTTCCGGCTACGGAGCCGGACTGCATGAGGCCCATGGCGAATCCCATCCGGTGCTTCGGCGTCGTCCCCGAGACGAGTGAGATGGAAGCAGGATTGAATCCGGAAATGGTGCCGTTGAGCAGCCTGAGAAGGAGCAGCTGCCAGGGCGTCTGCGCAAAGCCCATCAGCGTGAGGGCGATTGCCATGCCAAAGCCGGAGCGCAGCAGCATGATTTTACGGCCGTATTTATCGGAAAGCGAGCCCCACAGCGGCTGAAACAGAAACGAAGTCATAAAATTGGCGGAAAAAATAATACCGGCCCATATCCCGACGGCATCCCCGCGAACACCGAGGTCCTTGGCCAGATAGAGTGACAGAAACGGGATAATCATCGTCATTCCGGCATTCACCAGAAATTGTCCAAACCAAAGCACATAGAGATTGATCTGCCAGGTCTCCCAAGTTTTCCACTTTTTCAATGTGCTTTTCACATCCTTTTTAAAATTCAAACCGTTCACAAAGATGACATTCTAATAGTATACCATATTTTTCTTAGGAACCGGAGGCACATTCCATCCGTTGTCAAATAATTGTCATGGCTTGTAAGGTGTGACGGTTGTTACATTCTTTTAAAAAGGGCATAATATAATTTAAGAAAATTTTATCTAAATCTATGGAGATCTTATCATGACCTATAACGATACTTTTATCCGCGCCTGCAGGAAGCAGGAGACAGAGCATATTCCCGTATGGTACATGCGGCAGGCCGGCCGCTACGATCCCGATTACCGGAAGATCAAAGAGAAGTACTCACTGCTGGAAATCAGCAGACAGCCTGAATTGGCGGCGGAAATTACGATGATGCCTGTGCGTAAGCTTGGCGTCGATGCGGCCATTCTCTACTCCGACATCATGAATCCGGTGGCCTCCATCGGGGTGGAGTTCGACATTGTGCAAAATATCGGGCCTGTCATCCAGCGTCCAATTCGCAGCAGCGCAGACGTAGAGCGGCTGAAGCCCGTGGATGTGGAAGGCGACCTTGGCCATATTTTGGAAACGATCGCAATTCTGGATAAAGAGCTGAAGGTGCCGCTGATTACCTTCGCCGGCGCGCCTTTTACGATTGCCAGCTATCTGATCGAAGGCCGCCCATCCAAGAGCTATATTCGCACTAAAGAGCTGATGTACACGCAGCCCAAAGTCTGGGCGATGCTGATGGACAAGCTCGGCGACATGGTTATCGCTTATCTAAGGGCGCATGTCCGCAGCGGGGGCAAGGCGTTTCAATTGTTCGACAGCTGGGTGGGAGCCTTGTCGCCGCAGGATTTTGAAGTGTTCGTTCTGCCGACCGTCTCCCGTATTTTTGCCGAATTATCTGATTTAGATGTGCCCAAAATCTATTTTCCCGGTGTGAGCTCCGGCGAATTGCTGTCCACCCTTACGGGACTTCAAGCGGATGTGATTGGTCTGGACTGGCGGGTCCCGCTGGACGAAGGCCGGCGCAGAACCGGCGGGAATTTCGCGATTCAGGGAAATCTTGATCCATATATCCTGACCGCACCGATGGAGCTTATCAAGGATCGCGCCAAAGCGCTGATTGATGAAGGCATTCGTGAGCCTGGCTATGTCTTCAATCTGGGACACGGACTGTTTCCCGAGGCGTCGCTCGACAAGCTGCGTGAATTGACGGAGTATGTCCACGACTATTCCAAGGAGGCGCTGGCGCTCAGAGAAGCCGCAAGGCTGCGCTCCTGAACATCCACTCATAATTATTCGTTAAGAGGTGATCCGCAAATTGACAACACAAATCGGCGTTCTCGTTATGTCCTACGGCACTCCTGAAAGTCTGGAGGATGTTGAGTCTTATTATACGCATATCCGGCGCGGCAATCCGCCATCGGCGGAACAGCTGAAAGAACTGAAGGACCGCTATGAAGCCATCGCGTGCGGGATATTCCCGCTGCGGGAAAATACGGACCGTCAGGTACAGGCGCTGCAGGACGCGCTAAACCGGGATAATAAGGACAAGGATATCGAATATATTTGCTTCCAGGGTCTTAAGCACGCCCGTCCTTACATCGAGGATGGAGTGGAGCGAATGGCGGAGAGCGGCATCAGGCAGGCGGTGGGCGTCGTGCTCGCTCCGCATTATTCCGTCATGAGTGTCGGAGGCTATATTAAACGGGCCCAAGAAAAAGCAGAAAGCTGCGGCATTCAAATGGCATTTGTGCAAAGCTACCATCTGCATCCCCAGCTTATCGAAGCGTTTAGCCGCCGCGTATCCGCAAAGCTGGACCAGTACGAGGAAGCGGGAGCGAACCGGGAAGATGTTCGGGTACTCTTCAGCGCCCACAGCTTGCCGGAGCGGATTCTCTCCATGGGCGATCCATACCGGGACCAGCTGCTGGAGACTTCCAAAGCAGTTGCGGAGCAAGCTGGAGTAACCTCATGGCAGTTCACCTGGCAGAGTGCAGGGAGAACGGCGGAGCCCTGGCTTGGGCCGGATATTCTTGATACGCTCCGCGAGCTGAGCAAGGAGCAGGTGGAATACGTGCTGTCCGCCCCGATCGGATTCGTATCCGACCATCTTGAGGTGCTGTACGATCTGGATATTGAAGCAGAGGCTGTTGCGTCCGAGCTGGATATGCGTCTGATGCGGATTGAATCGCTGAACAGTGACCCGGCATATATGGCGGTGCTGAGCGACGTGGTGCGGGACCGGGCCGGAGAACTGAAAGCGGGACGCCCATGAGCGGAGCTTCACGCAAAGTCGTCATTATCGGTGGAGGTTTGAGCGGACTAAGCGCCGCTTTTTACGTGCGTAAATACTATAAAGAAGCCGGCATCCAGCCGGAAATTGTCATTCTGGAAAAAGAGCGCAGCCTTGGCGGGAAAATTGAGACTTTACATAGGGATGGCTTCGTGATCGAAAAAGGGCCGGATTCCTTCCTGGCCCGCAAGAAGGAAATGAGCGACCTGGCGAGAGAATTGGAGATTGACCATGAGCTGGTAACGACCAATCCGAACGCCAAGAAGACTTATATCTTGCAGCGGGGCAAGCTGCTGCCGATGCCCGCCGGCCTTATGCTGGGCATTCCGACGGATCTTAAGCCCTTTATAGGCACCAGGCTGCTCTCCTTTCCCGGTAAGCTGCGCGCACTCATGGATTTCGTTATTCCGCCCCGGCGCGGGGAGGAGGATGAGCCGCTTGGAGAGCTGATTGAGCGGCGCTTCGGAACAGAGGTGCTGGAGAACTTGACGGAGCCCCTCCTGGCCGGTATTTATGCGGCGGATATGCGCAAGATCAGCCTGCAGGCGACTTT
>NZ_ASSD01000666.1 GCF_000520715.1 Paenibacillus zanthoxyli JH29 | reverse complement strand
CGTCCAGCAGCAGGAGCTTTGGCAGGGGGGCGATGGCTCCTGCGATGCAGACCCGCCGCTTCTCGCCGCCGCTCAGCAGGAACGGCGACCGCTGGCCGTATCGCTTAGGATCGAGTCCGGCCTGCTCCATTGCCCGGGCCGCCGCCTCGCTCCGCCGGGGCTCAGGAACATCACGCTGCTCCAGACCGTACTCGACATCCTGTCTGACACTTCCTGCGAAGAGCTGGCTATCCGGCTGCTGGAAGACGATGGAGACGGAGGCGGCAGAGCTTTCCGGCGGATAGTCAATACTACCTAAGGAAGGCTTCGCGAGTCCGGACAGCAGCCGCAGCAGCGTCGATTTGCCGCTGCCCGTAACTCCGCACAGAACCGTAACGCCTCCCTCCGGAATCAGCAGGTCGATGTTCCGCAGGGCGGGGGATTGGCCGTAGAGGTAGGACACCCCGGTTAACTGTACCGGCATAGCGCATCCTCCAGTTCCTGCTCCGTAAGCGGCAGAAGCTCAGCCGGCCAGCCGTTATCCTGCATCATTCGGCCGATGCCGATGACGGGGGGATCTTCCCAGCGTAGCGCGGCAGGCAGCCCGGAGCGGTAAAACAGCGTGCGCGGATCGCCATCGTACACCAGCCGCCCTTGATCC
>NZ_ASSD01000665.1 GCF_000520715.1 Paenibacillus zanthoxyli JH29 | reverse complement strand
CCGGCCCACCGTGACCAGCAGGGCTCGCTCCGCCGCCCGCGTCCGGCTCCGCCGTGGACGGCGCGCCCCCGGCGCGGCGCACCAGACAAGCGTTCTATTTTGTTACGCAAACGTTTCTACTTTTTAAAGCCGAATCACACCATCCGCTCCCGTTTATCCTCCTGCAGATGGCCCCAATGCTTCCAGATGAAGAGAGCAAGCAGCACGATGATGAACATGGCGTAACCGGTCAGATAAACACCCCATTCCTCTCTCGGAACAATGAGCGAAGAACCAATGGTGCCGAACAGCCAAATATAGGATAGATTTCCGAGCGCCGTTCCCCAGATAAAAGCCGAATGAGGCAAGGTTGACACCGCAGACATAATATTAATCACATTATTGGGAATAATCGGTATCGTCCGAAGCAGCACCAGCGTCCAGATCCCGTAACGGTTCAAATAACGCTGCCATTTGTCATACCGCTTCAGCTTCCTGCCCCATCTCCGGTCAAACCAGTGAAACAAATACCTTCGGGACAGGTAAAATACGAACAGACCTCCTAGATTACAGATCAGCCAGCTGATCAGCATCCCGCCTACTATATCGAATACCGAGACATGCAGCACAATCAATATAACGAACGGGAAAAATCCGAACAAGCTCTGAAGAAGCGCGAGCGGGATCGTAACCAAGAGTATTGCCGGTCCGCTTAGGCCCAGCACCTGCAGCAGCCAATCAATCCAGGAGTTTACCAATTCTGTCATGCATGCTCTCCTCTCCGTACTCCTTGCCCGGCAGCCCTGCTTCTGATCATATTCAGATATTTGAAAGAAAACACCCCCTAAGGGGTGTTGGTAAACGAAAAATCACTGTAGTCTATCATTTGTAGTCTATCATTTGTAGTCTATCATTTAATGAGTCATTTCATCATAGCATACTTGCTAATTCACTGTAAGATACTAGCGGCGCATATAAGAAAAATCAATCGTTTTCCCGGTCTGCCGCGTCTTACTTTCAGGAACATGAATTTAGAGGACTTCTTCCCAATACCAACACTAATAGAAAAAGGGGGAGTGGTGAATGGTGGGAAATACAGTGGATGACGACCAGAATCTCGTAAAGCCGGTTCGCCAGAGGGCGGAAAACAAAGGTTATCGTGTCGATGTAGCCGGCGCTGTTACGGATAGCCGTATGTACTCGAAGAATTAGGGGCTAAATCATATTCCGCGCAAAAAAGAGGGGTGTCTCCGCAGCCGGTTCAAGGCTTTTGGGGACACCCCTTCCTTTTAACAACGTATGTTCTTGTCGCCGGGCATCCCGTCAGACAAGCTTACTCAATACCCGCCGTCCATTCCTTGACTTTATCCGGATTGGCGCCAACCCAAACCTTGGCCGCTTCCTCCGGGGATTGTCCGCCCTGAATGGCAACCATCCCCTTCGCCATATCCTCCGGCGTCCACTGGAACTGGTCCAGGAACCGGTGAACATCCGGCTGATCGTCATTCAGACCTTTACGGGCCAATGTGTGAATCTGCTCATCGCCGCCGTATACGCCTTGGGGATCGTTCAGATATTTAAGATCCATGTTGGCGAACATCCAGTGC
>NZ_ASSD01000664.1 GCF_000520715.1 Paenibacillus zanthoxyli JH29 | reverse complement strand
TACCGCTGCTCCCGGTTCCGCCTCGCCTCGTCGGCTTCGAGCTCGGGCTCGGGCAGGCGGAGCAGGTGGCCGCCCTATTGAAGGCGGCCGGGCATTGGAACGAGATCGTGACCATACCCGATCTCGCGGGGATTCCGCGCCATGTGATCGGCATTGCGCGATAAGCGGTCATGGGGGCGGGAATAGGCCAGCCACCGGCTGTCTACCCAAGCATCCCAGCGATGATTGGATTTCTTTTGCCAGTCCCGTTACAATGATAATAAGAGGGGCGCTAACTGCCCCTAAGCTCCGCTGTATAGGCCGAACACACCGCAAGGAGGCAGGAAATGCTGCAAAAGCTAAAAAAAATTGACGGGGTCATTGTCTTTATTCTACTCTCGCTTATGGTTATCTGCATAATGTCGATATACAGCGTCACTCACGGCAGGAGCACCGATGGTTTTCATATCCAAATGCTTAGATACTATATCCTTGGATTTGTCGCTTTTTTTGGCCTGACGTTCCTAGATTATCGGCTGTTGGTCAAATACGGACTTTATATCTACCTTTTCGGAATCGCAGTGCTGATTCTGGTCAGCTTTATCGGCACGGTCCAAAACGGTGCACAAGGTTGGCTTGAAATAGGACGGTTAAGCATTCAGCCTGCTGAATTGTTTAAGCTGATCCTGATTTTATTTCTGGCGTCCGTACTAGTGCTGAAGAGCAAGCAGAAGCTGCGATTTTGGCGTGATGTGATCCCGCTTGGCCTGCTGACGCTGCTCCCGTTTGGCATTGTTATTTCCCAGAACGACCTGGGTAACGCATTAAGCTACATTATCATTTTGTTCGGCTTGCTATGGATCGGCAATATTAAATTTACCCATGCCCTTATCGGTATTCTGTTGATTGCCGCTACGACGGTGGGCGGAATTTGGAGTTATACTCATTATCATGATCAATCCGTGGCTTTTATTGAAAAGGTGATCGGCAGGGAGCATCTGGTAAGCCGTTTCGATCCTTGGCTTGTGCCTGAACTTGCTTCATCCGATGCCAGCTATCAAACTAAAAATGCGATGCTAGCCATTGCTTCAGGGGGCATGAGCGGTGAAGGTTATTTGAAAGGAACTACTGTGCAAAACAATAGGGTGCCGTACACGTATGCCGATTCGATATTTGTGCAGATTGCCGAGGAGTTCGGCTTTGTGGGTTCCGCCATCCTGCTGCTCTTATACTTCATACTGATCCATCGGATGATTCTGATCGCGCTAGAATGCAAGGACAGAGGCGGACCGTTCCTTATCGTCGGCGTCATAGCAATGATGCTGTACCAGATTTTTGAGAATATCGGAGCTTTTATCGGACTAATGCCGCTGACCGGCATTACGCTGCCCTTTATCAGCTACGGTGGCACCTCGCTGTTGATCAATATGGCGAGCATCGGGCTTGTGATGAGCGTGAAGCTGCATGGGCAAGAGGAAGAAGAAGATTTGCCAAAGGCGTCTTATTCGGCACCGGCCAAACAGGGCTGAGGCGTGATTCCCTAGATGACTTTTGTGAAAAAATAAACAACCGTCAGAATTCCCTTGCAAGGGGTCTGGCGGTTGTTTTGCTATCGGCGTCCACTGCCGCCAAGGCTCCGTTAACGAGCTTCAGCTGCGGCGGTACATAACCAATGTCTGCATTGAATACGACCGGGATGCCGAGTTCGCGCTTGACCTCCTCAAAGTAGTGTTCACACTCTATAAATCGAGTACATGCGCGCTGCAAAAATAAATAGATTCATAGGTTTGCGGACTCCGCTTTCCGGGGATACTGACTGACATGAAGCCGAGTGGAGAGGGGTATCCCGACATGAACGCCAAAAGAGGAATCGACGGAGATTCGCTGCGTAAGACCTTTACGTATACTGCCATTTTAATTTGTATCCTTATGTTTGTCATGATGGCCTGGGAAG
>NZ_ASSD01000663.1 GCF_000520715.1 Paenibacillus zanthoxyli JH29 | reverse complement strand
GCTCGTCAGCCGCCGAGCTGCCGCTTGCCGCTGAGGAGCCCGGTACAAACAGCGCATTGGCCAGCAGGGCGATGCCCAGCGAGGTTGACAGCACGCGGGCGGGTTTGCCGCTCAGACCAACCCCTTTTTCCCCCAGCGATTCATTTCCAGATTTCTCTTCTTTACCCAAAGTGGGTGCCTCCCTTGATTATAATCTTGTCTTCATTCGGTACGCATGGGAACGAGCAGCAGCTCAAGCTTGCCTTCGTCCACATTCAGCCTGCCTTCTACCGTTTCAAATTCTCGGCCTCCGACTACCAAATAGTTGACATGCTCCAGCGCGGCGACCATATTCGCGCTCCACACGCGCTCCTCGATCGCATTAAGCGAGCCATCCGGCATTTTTTCATATAAAATAACGCTCATTCCATGTTCCAAGAGAATATCATTCCTCTCATGATTCTTTTGTACCTTTAATACGCCGAATGTCGGCCTAATGTTTCATTTTGGAACAGCCGGGGCAATGTAAAACCTTCCCATAACAGAATAAGCGTCTTGTCCTTCGTAGGCAATCCTTTTCTTTGCGTTGACAAAAGGATCTTTCCAGAAATAAAATATAGAAACGATAATATTTTCCTCGTTTTCTCATTCCGTTAGAAGGGAGGCATTGCCCAAAACTATGATGAAACAAAGAATACTTGCTCAAGCCAAACAGCAAATTTTTAAAAGAGGCTTTCGGTTTACGATGGCGGAAATGGCCAAACAATGCGGGATCAGCACGAAGACGATATACGAAAGTTATGCCTCCAAGGAAGAATTAATCCGTGACCTGGTCGAGCAGGCCATGGATGAAGTCAAAGAGCGCGAACAGGCTATCTTAAGCGACCGGAAGCTGGGCACCATGGAGAAATTACAGGCCTTGCTTGTGCTGCTGCCGCAGGACTTTCAATTTTTCGATATCACTCACCTGTACGAGCTGCAGCGGTATTATCCCGAGGTGTGGGCTATCTTGAACCCCTTTTTGGAGGAGCAGTGGGACGGGGTAATGCAAATGATCGGGGAAGGCCAGGCGGAGGGACTGCTGGAGAAGTTCAATACCTCTCTGTTTATACAGATGTATATCGGCGGACTGTACCGGTTGATGGGGCAAGCCTCCGCAAATCCGGGCGGACTGACCCTTCGGGAAGCACTGGACGAACTGGTTGACATTTTGTTGAACGGAATTAAAAGGAGGTAGCAGCATGCATTGGTTCTTGCTGATCGTTGCAATAGCCGCTGAAGTGGCAGGCACGACGTTCATGAAGCTCTCGGCCGGATTTACGAAGTTAGTTCCATCCATCCTGCTCGTTGTCTGTTATCTGGTCAGCTTATCCATGCTGAATCTTGCGCTGAAAGGCATCTCCGTGAGTGTGGCCTATGCGATTTGGTCCGGTGTGGGGACCGCTTTTGTGGCGGGGATCGGCTGGGCGCTGTTCGGTGAACAGATCACGGCGTTCAAGGCCGGATGCATTGTGCTGATTATTGCGGGTGTAGTCGGCTTGAATCTGAGAGAGGGAAGCCATGGAAAGACGGACAGTCCAAGCCCCCAGGAGGTTTCGGCTAACATTACGGCGCTAAAGGAGAAGTGACGATGAGCGGTACGCTCCAGAATACGGTTTACATAACTAGACGTTTAGGGGGAGACCGCTTTGAAGACAACGCATCAGATTGCAATTATCGGGGGGACAGGCAGAGCAGGACGTTACCTCGCACAAAAAGCGCTGGAAAGCGGCTACGGTGTTCGCATGCTTGTCAGGAATCCGGAAAAATTGATCTATCACGATGACAGAATACAGACGATCACCGGGGATGCCCGCGATGTAAGCTCTATTCGCACCCTTCTGGATGGCTGCAATGTTGTAATTAACACGTTCGGACAACCTGTAAAAGCTCTGCCGCTATACAGCGAAATAACGAGTAATGTCCTTGCGGTAATGAGTGAATACGGAATTCGAAGGTATATTGGCGTTACCGGCGGGTCTTTAAACGTAGACGGCGACCGTAAGTCGTTGGTTAACCGGGTGGCGTCGAAATTTTTTGAAATCTGTTCCGCAAAATGATCACGGATAAAAAGAAGGAACTAGCCCTTCTGACAAAGAGTGATATCGAATGGACGCTTGTGCGTTTACCCTTTGTGGTTGAAGGTTCGGAAACGGGGATCATCAAGGAAAATTTAACGGATGTTCCGGGCAGAACGATGACGAATGAAGATATTGCAAGATTTCTCATTAACCAGATAGACGATACGAAGTATGTAAGAAGAACTCCCTGTATTTCGAACTGAACCCACGAATTCATTCATCATCCAAGGCTGGCGGCCCGCGCTTTCCCGCGCCGGTACCACTGTACAAGTCCGAGCGAAACAAGGCTGACCGTAAGCAGCAGCCAATATACATGCCGGTATGCGCTCGCCGGTCCGGCATTCCGCTGGACATGCAGCAGCAGCCCGCACACCGCAACCGACACGGAACCGCCAAAGAATTGAATCAGCTGCAGAAGCCCCATGCCCGACCCGATCATTTCGCGGGGAAGCAGCATGCTGGCTTCATTGTTCAAGGACGCCAGCGTCGCGGAAAACGAAGGCGAGAAGACGACATAACCGAACAGGATGACCAGCGGCGACGATGATAGCGAAGAGCTGAACAAGGTTAACACGGCTACGAGCAGGACATGGCCCAGCAGCAAAAAGCGAAGGTTGCCGTATTTGTCGATCCAATGCCCGACGAAGCGGGTCAGGAACGCGGACAGAATGGCTCCAGGCGCAATCATAAGGCCGATGGTTAGCGCCGATTGACCAAATACATTGGCCAGCGCCAGCGGCATCAGGAACAGATTCCCCAAATTCAGCACGAGTGCGCAGAAGCCGATAACGACCAGCTTGCCGTAGCCCGAATTGGCAAACAGCCTGAGGCTGATGAAAGGCTGCTTCGTTCTCTTCAGGTGCCAGGCGTGCGCGCCGAAAGAAGCCAGGCTGACCGCCAGCCAAACCGCCGACCGGCCGGTGATGGCGGCAAGCAGCGTAGCCGCGTTAACGACAAGTAAGATCGCTCCGGTTAGGTCGAAGGCCGCCTTGCGCGGCTGCTCTTTGGGAAGCAGAAAGAGGAGAACCGGCATCACCAGCAGCACCAGACAAGTAATAGCGAACAGGCCGTTCCAGCCGAAATACTCGCTAATGAGACCGCCGACGATCGGCCCGAGGCCGAAGGCCATGGCACTGCCCGCCGAGATCATCGCAATCGCCGCGCCGCGCCGCGGGGTCGGAATATACCGGCTCGCCAGCACAAGGCCAAGGCCCGCCATGACGCCCGCTCCTGCGGATTGCAGAATCCGGGTAAGCAGCAGCAGATGGAAATCATGCGCGAAAATGCCAAGCACGGAAGACAGGCCCAGCGTCGTGAGCCCAAAAATGAGCAGTCTGCGGATCGGCACGAGATCGGAGAGCCTGCTGTAAATGACCGTCGACAGCGCGTATCCGATGGAATAGCTGGAGATAATCCATGACCCAAGGTCGGCTGAAATATGAAGATCCCCGATAATGCTGGGGAGCGATACGTTGAACATCGTCGTGTTCATCACTACAATAAAGAGGCAAAAGGTCCACAGCGGCATTACAACTTTGTCATTCATAAGCTAGTAGTCATTCCCTTGATTTATATTAATCTGCTAGTTAAAATAGCGCGCCCTATATACTACACGCTATGCCGTATCCTTACAAGATGGGGTTCTGATGATTGATCCGCATGATTTGACAGATTAACCGCCTGGTTATATACTCTAGGCGGATGTTTAGCACTTTTTTTAGTAAAACGCACATATGTGCTTAGAACCTATCCAACCATGCGAAACGGAGGGAATTGCATGAGTAAAGTCAAGTGGGCCATTATCGGACCGGGCGGCATTGCCCGGGAATTCTCCGAGGGCTTGCAGAAATCTGGCGGCACGCTGTACGCGGCCGGATCACGCAGCCTGGATAAAGCGCAGCACTTTGCCGAGCAATACGGAGCGGCCAAAGCTTACGGCGATTATAATGAAATGCTGCAGGACCCCGAAATCGATGCGGTCTACGTATCTACACCCCACAGTAATCACTATGAATATATAATCGAGAGTCTGAAACATGGCAAGCATGTGCTCGCGGAAAAAGCGATTACCGTCAACATCGCCCAGCTTCGGGAAATCGCGGCTCTGGCCGAGGAAAAAGGTCTGGTCGTGGCGGAAGCGATGACGATCTATCATATGCCTTTGTATGACAAGCTGCGGCAAATCGTCGACTCCGGTAAGATCGGCCCGCTTAAAATGATTCAGGTCTCCTTCGGCAGCCATAAGGAATACGACGTGAATAACCGGTTCTTCAGCAAGGATCTGGCCGGGGGAGCGCTGCTCGATATCGGCACATACGCTCTGTCTTTTGCCCGGCTCTTCCTGTCAGCCCAGCCGAAAGACGTTCTTACGACCGTCAAGCCATTCGAGACCGGGGTTGATGAGCAATCGGGCATTATCCTGAAGAATGATGCCGACGAGATGGCGGTTATCTCCCTGACGATGCGGGCCAAGATGCCGAAAAGAGGCGTTGTGGCCGGAGAGAATGGATTCATCACCGTGGATAACTTCCCCCGTGCCTCCAAAGCCGTTATCCAGTATCTTGACGGAACTTCGGAAACGATCGAAGCCGGGGACACCGACAAGGCCATCCAGTATGAAATCGAGCATATGGAGCAGGCCATTGCGGCAGGCGTCAGCGGCACGCTTCAACTGTCTCTGGACGTTATGGAGATCATGAGCAATGTCAGAGGCCAGTGGGGCATCACCTATCCTTTTGAATGAATCAATAAACCCGGTCAATGCACGAAAATATCGTGGCTTGACCGGGTTTGTTTAGTTCTCTTTTTCGGCGATGTGCTTTAAGATGGACAGCTTGTTGCTCCAGAACCGTTCATAGTAGGACAGCCATTCGTGAAGCTCCTCAAGCGGCTCGGGCTGCAACCGGTACAACTTCTCTCTCCCGACCTTCCGGCCGCTGACCAGCTTCGCTTCCGACAGGATATGCAGATGCTTGGTAATGGCTGTGCGGCTTACCGAAAAGTGAGAGGTAATTTCAGAGATGGGCCTTTCTTTCTCGGAAAGCAGCCGGAGCACCTGCCTGCGGGTCGGATCGGCAATCGCCTGGAATACATCATGCTTCTCCGCCGCCGCCATTTAGGCTTCAACCGCCTTTTTCAGCCGCTCCTGTACGATGGATACCCAGCCGCCCGCCATCCGGCCATGAATGACCGAGCTTTTCTCGCCCGCTTTTCCGACGAGCTCGTCAGGCTGCTTCCAGCCGCCATGAATAAGCGTAAATTCGGTCTTTCCTTCCAGTTCTTGCAGTTGAAAAGAAACCGTCCACCCCTCGGTGTCCCAATCGAATGCCAATCTATGCGGCGGATCAAGCGCTGTTACCTTGCACGGCGAAGGTCCGAAAGGAGATTGCAGATGAAATTCATGACCGATTTCCGGCTGAAAGTCATTGGGCATGAACCACTCAGCAATCCCTTCGGATGTCGCTACTTTATTCCAAACCTTCTCAATCGGCGCATCGATAATGACCGTTTGCACGATATCCGGCAAGGCGTCTTGACGTTTGTCTTCCATAAAACATCCCTCTTTCGCGGCTTTTTGAAATAACACCTTTTGGTTTCGTTTTAGATTATATATAACCTTTCGGTTTCATGTCAAACTCCGGTCGGAATTACCTTATCCGCTCGCCAATGCGATGAGCAAAGGCAGTACCAGGAAGGAGCCCAGCGTCGTCCATAGAATGCAGCGGGACACAAGCGACGGAGAGGCGCCAAATCGTTCCGCCAGAACGACCGCGTTAACCGCCACCGGCATAGAGGCAAGAATAAAGAGCACGGAATGGAGCGTCCCGGTAATCCCCAGCAGCTTTAGTACCACCAGCGCCAGCAGCGGGCCGATGAGCATTCGCATCACCATCCCCGTCCAGAACACCGGCATTTCGCCCTTCTTACTTGGCATCTTGCCCACCTTCATCATCTGCGCGCCCAGAATCGCCAGAACAACCGGAGAGTAAGCTCCCGCCGCCATGGTTATCCCCTTGTCCACTTCGGCAGGCAGATGCAGATCGAACGCCCTGAGCAGTATCGCCAGAATGGCGGCATAAATCGCGGGAAGGGAGAGTACTGATTTGATTGCGTTTTTTACGGAAAAATGGGAACGGGCCGCAAAATAAACGCCAACCGTATTGACGATAATCATCTGCCCAATGACATAAACAGATGCTTTATCCAGCCCCGCCTGTCCAAAAGCGAGCAGAACAAGCGGAAGACCATAGTTTGCACTGTTAGTCAAAGTGGAAATAAGCGTCAATCCTGCCCGATCGGGCGAAGAGAATCTCATCATTTTACTGATGCCGCTGGCCGTCCCCCACAGAAGCAGCAGGTTCAGCAAGGAGAACGCCGCCGTCAAATAAATGTCGTCAAATGAAATTTCCGCATGGGCCAGTGTGTCCAGAATTATGGCTGGACTTAAAAAATACAGGTACAGGGTAAGCAGCGGTTTCGTATCCAAGCGCTGAAAGCGCTCTATCAACGCACCGGCAATAATCGGAACCGACAGCGGGACAATGACTCCAAGCAGGGTGGACAGCACGGTCTGTATCACGGACAGTCACCTCATTATGTAGATTATTGTCTTCCACTATACCCCTCTGTTCATTACCCGTCCAAGACTTGTAAGCAATATCATTGATAGACATCGCCTATATTCGCAGCCGGACTTATTGCATCCGATTCCACAACCGCTTGCAAGTAACTGTCTGCTGCCCTGGCGGTTGATTGCATGCGAAAAAGCCCCGGGCGGGCGGCCCAGAGCCTTATACTGAATTAATTTGGTTAATCCCGGAGTTAACCCTCAGGCAAATGCTCCTTGCAAAAAGCGGCCAGCTCTTCTTCCTCATCATCCTCAAGGTCGAATTCAAGAATCCGCTGCGTTGTCGTTTCCATTACATCATAAGTAACGATGCTTACTTCTCCGTTGGCCTCTTTAACGACAGCCCGGACACTGACTCCGTTCTCCGAATAAAGCTCATCCTCTTCTTGAATATCAAGGTTAATCATAAACTCATAACGGTTCCCTGCAATAATGCCGAACGGGTCCCGGATCTGCTCCACGGTGTAGCTCGATATCGCAAGCATTGATTTTCACTCCTTTCATCTATATCTGCCGCTGCGACTTCAGGAAATCATCATAGCACAGGCTTGGCAGCGAGCGCCAGATGAAGGTGAGCCAGTGCCGTCAATCTCCGCTTTTGCGGGTGGACGTTTGCTAAACCTGGGAATGGAGAAATGACCGGGCGAAGTGCCCGATGCGTCCGGTCATCCTTGCCTTGCCGGCAACTTTAAGCGAAATAAGTTTCGGGGGTGATAGTGGTTCTTCACAGAACTATCATTTGTAGAATGACGTCGCCATGCGTCGCATCGGAGAGAACGCCGCTGTCGTCAGACGACGAAAAATGGGGGAGTCACACGGGAAACATGGCGACAACAGTGGTGACTGCAAGGCCGATCAGCACGGGCTGTAAATTGCGGCGCTCCAGATCGAACGGACTGACCCGCAGATGGCCGCCGCTGGAATAAGCGCCCAGGGGATGAGCGTTCCGCCGACGACCCAAATGGCGGCTACCTGGCCAAGCGCCGTCAGGGTAGCGGCGCCGGAGCCGATGGCTGTGGTGAACAGATGCGCAATGGAGCTGGCCAGCGAAATGCCAGAGAAGCCGGAGCCGTCAAGGCCGATAATGGCGCCGGTAAGGGTCAGCGTGATCGCGCCGACGATGCCGTTAGGCGGCATGGCGGTTGCCCACAAGGGCCACTGCGGGCGAAGGCCAGAAAAAGAGGGAGGAAAGCAGCATTATAATGCCACTTCCCCAGTAGCCATTACCTGCGTGCGGAGAAACCGGGTCAGCGGGAAGACCCATCGTCTCGTTGTTGCCGGCAAATCTCAGCACCCGGTTCATCGCCACGATGATCGAAATGATACTAATCGTTCCCATTAGCTCCTTGTCGCGTAGACAAAAGAGTTAAACACTCCCAATACCGAACCGCCAAGCGTCTTTTGTCGCCAGAAGCCCAAGAACAAAAATGCCGGTTACACAAATCATTGTTGTATCACGCCGCTTGATAACCAGACGCCATAATGCTCCTATGTCAGCTGTTCAGGAGCCTGGCTTTTGATTTTAGAGCGACGTTTCGTCCATCTCCGCCAGTCTGGCGAGAATTCGCCGTTTACGGTACAGCATCCGGGCCGCTTCTGACACCCCCTTCAGCATCTCGCGGTTAGTATACGCTCCAAATAACATTCCGGCGACGGGAATCATCTGCAGCAGCTTCTTCGAGCTCCAGTTGTCCCGGTAAGCAGCGATTACTTCGCGCCAGCCCTGGATTTTCGATACGGCTGCGCCTTCGCCGCCGAAAGTCCCTCCGTCCCTGCCAAGCTCAAGGTTCAGCTCTTCCAGAATCGCCCGTTTGCCAATCGTTTCGGAGGAAGCGAGCTGCATCACCTTTACGGCGAAGATGCGCTCCTCCTTCTCAAGCGGGTTATACCCGTAGCACAGGCCGATCTCCTGGATCACCTTCAGAGACAGACCAAGGATAGCGGGAATATCCGCCGCCAAGGTAAACACGCCGCCAATGCCCGTGGTCGCCCCCTGCGCCGTCGCGAGATTGCTCCGGCTTTTGGACAGCCGCCGCGCCGCTTCGTCCATCACCGCCAGGGGATACGGGCCTTCGGCCTTCCCACCCGCCTCGTGGCTCACCTCGCTTATAAGCTCGCCAACCTTGCGTCCCGCCACAAGGTAGTTGCCGCCGTTCTGGATATAGCTTCCAAGCTCATCCAGGAGCAGACCTATTTTCTCATGAACAATCTTGGGGGTAATCTTGTCCAGCAGCTTGAAGGGCAGCCGGGTCACCCGCTCCCAGATCATAAGCTGTCTCTGTTCCTTCTCCCAGCTCCTCACCTCTTCAAGCGCCGCGCGCAGCTCCGCCTGCGTTTCCAGTCCTCCGGAACCAAACGTTATTTCCGTCATTGTCACGCCTCCTCGTATAGTATCTTTAGAACTTTCTTTTG
>NZ_ASSD01000662.1 GCF_000520715.1 Paenibacillus zanthoxyli JH29 | reverse complement strand
GTAGCAGCCTCTACCTTTCCTTCGGCCAAGCACATGACGCACAGCGGATTCGCTCGCAGGAAGTCTATTCGAGCCACGCGCCACTTGTGTCCATAGCCACGGCTTGCAGCTGTGCCTCTGCGCTGGTCCCGCTCCTTGCGGTGCTTATCGCAGTATCCTTTATCCGTAAGCTCACGGCATCCTGGTTGTCCACATGGGCGCTTAGGTTTACTAGGGCATCCTCTTCACCCTCTCAGATAGATTGCAAATATTAAGGCATACACCATATACCAAAGAGCTTCAGCATCTTTCTTCTTGCGCTGGCAGTGCGAGGCCATAAACATACAAATTACAATAAACGCTGACGTTAACAAGTTATCCCAGGCGATGGTTCTCACCCTTTCCCACAATATAAAAAGAGCCGCCGTAGCGACTCCTTCAAATAATGTTTGAAATTAGGACTTGCCTTCAACAAGTTCCTCTACATAATCAATTCCTTTTGCAGAAATGAATACTGCCAGAACTTCATTCATACCAGATCCCTGTCCAGTTGGGCTGATATCAATTAACCCTTTACCAGCGAGGTAGTGAAACGCTCTATGATGTTCGGAATCCGGATATAGCTCATGTTTAGTACCCACTAATGCCGAAGCATTTGGTTCTGGACCAAACCACTGAACGTATAACTTTGTAAGAATTTGTTCCCTAATTTTTTTTCGTTCACGAACTTTTTCTAAATCTATCATTTGTGTTATTCCTCCCTCAAACAATAAAATGGATATCCTGTAAAGTGTAACACTTTTATATACAAGATATCCATTTTATTAAGTTATTTACTTTCTGTTGGAGGTGACGCTATGATGATTTTACCTTCGTAATATTTTGCACCGCTGTATAGCGTACAGGCATTGCCACCGCCTATCCACGAAACATTCCCTGTTAGATGTAATCTATACTGACCTGCTTCAGTTGGATAAAAGGTGCTTTGATTCTCCTCAGTACTGCCTAATCCTCCTGGGTAATAAAATCCTGCGCCATCTACCGTTTTCCATGAGTCTAAAAAGTTTTTTCTGTACTGTAGATCCATTGTTAAACTAACAAGCGTAACCATCTTGCCAGGATAGTTAAAGCTCCAATTCCCTTCCAATCCGACACTACTAGTTCCGAACCATAAATTAAATGGGTCTGTTGCTTGCGGGGTGACTATGGATTCTGGGGTATTGGTCGTGGTATCAGTAGGCGTCGGTGCAATGTGTTCGTTAAAACTATTTACAGATTCAATTGGAGCTGCTTCGTCCGCAAAAGCCGAAATAGGAGCCACAAGAATAAACGCAAATAACATTAAAGTAATAATTTTTTTAAACAATTAAGTTTTCCTCCTAAATTGAAAAGTGTATGAACAGCGGCCGTTGCTCTCACAATGAATATTAGTAAATAATTTCCTGATAGTCTACCATATTAAGTAAAAATGGTTATATTGTAATATAATTAGGGAAAAAGTATAAAAACTCGATGATAATTCTTTTGTTTTGTCGAATTATTTGGAAACCCCTCTAAGAATAAAAAGAGCCGCTTTTCAGCGACCCTTTGTTAAGGAAACTTTTCCTTAGTTATTCTTTTATTCTCATTCCTGGTATTACATCACCCTTGTGCTTATGCTTATTCGCTGACCAGTATTCGTTAAAACCTTGCGCACCTTTTTCGGTATGGACATTCTTATACGTCTTACCTCCAACATGGAATATAGCGGCTGACTCTGGATCTCCCTCAACCTCACCTGTTATCATGTTGACTTCGCTGACACGCAACATTCTAAAATTTCCGTCGGCATCCTCTGCGGGAATGATGATTTTCTTTGGATCAGGCATTGCACGGGACATGTGACCCACTCCTTTGATGTGATAAGAGTATTTTCGACATCACGGGAGTATTCCCTGCTTGACGGCTGGTCATTGCAACTATCTCACTAGATTCATGAGGAATTTGCAACCGCCTATAGGGTTATTGAATCTTCGAAAGCTTCTTCCAAGTAGACGTCTAACTCTTTGTCACCGAAAGCGTCAAAAGTTACTTTGTCAAGATCACTGGTGATCCCCTTCTCAGTTGACCTGAGTTTATCAATTAATCGAACTCCAGAATCGGGATCAATCAGCTTAACCACAAACAAGTTTTCTGAATGGTCGCCTTCAAACACCAGTGTCAGTTCTCCGAATTTAATGGAGAGCTGATGGTTATCAATCAAAACTTCGTTGGAGACTTCCATTGCATCCCACAGTTGGGATCTCAAATTTTCAAGCGCATCTTCAATTTGATGCCTGAGGCTGTCATACCCAATTTCATCGTGATATTTCTTAGCGAAATAACCCACGAAATTTCCTCTAAAACTCATAGTATCCCTCCCCAATTCGTGACTCCTGCTTTATATTCGACGAACTGAAGGGATTCCCTTTCGTGTTTGCTTTCCGCATCCAAAATCCCAAACGCTTGGGAATTTAAAACGGTATGCCGCTCGTACAGCCAATGGGCCATAGTCGACATACCGTATGAAGATTGGCGGACTCACTCAGCGCAGAATTGCGCTCAGTTAAACCCATCGGGCGACCGCCATATATGTGAAGCGCTTAGGGGGGGGCTCGTCAGCTGCAGCAATCCGATTGCCGCCCTTCTGCCGGTAGTCTCCTGTTATGCGCCTGCCACCATCAATAGAGAAGGCTCGATAACGCTCCGTCCCTCTCGCTTCATTTCCACGCTCTCATAGTAACATGGGAAAGTGCTGATTTGGTGCTGAATTTGTGCTGAAAAAGTGCTAGAAAAGTGCTGACTTTGTGCTAAAACTTCCCGGCGTCCGAATCGAAAAAGCCGAGCAGCTTCAGGTTGTTGGCGATCGTCACGATTCCTGTATCCACCCAGCCGCGAATCGTGCTGCTCTTTTCGTCATAACCGAAGAACAAGCAGGTTGCTTTCAGTGAATGGCCTTCGAAGTATCTGAACCGGATCGCTTTCTTAATGTCGTCGCTGAGAATGAGGCTGTGCGCCCGTTTGAGCGCCGTTTCACGGAATCGGTACTGTTCATATACCCGGCGCTGCTTCTCGATCACGATGACGGCGTTGGCCGTCTTATCGGCATGAAGATCGTCCTGGTCGATCCGGCGGGCCACTTCTCCGTCAATGGCGACCTGCTGCATGTCTTTCGTGTGATTTTCATAATCATCCATCAGTAAACGCATGTTCTTATACTTCCCTAAGAGGAACTTGGTTCTTGCAATCTCCGTTTTGCTTGCCTCCGGGAACAATACGCCATCTTCCCACTCTGCCACTGCCATTCCCCTCATTCCCCTTTATATGGTAATATATTGAGAGGAATCGTATTTTGCTGAAGACCCCTGCGCCCGGCCAAGGATTGCAGGGGTTTCGTTGTGTTCAATTCACGCTATCGGTTGAGTTCTTCTTCCTCGTCTCTGAGGCGCTGGTATTCTTCCATAGTGATTGCTTCACGCTCATAGTATGGTGGAGAAACTCCGACAACGGAATCTGCGCTCATTTTGCTTTGGTGCGTGGCGATCACCCGGACGAATCCGGACACACCCCCTTTGTCCCATTCCAAAACGGCATATTCCATAGGATCATTCACCGCCCGTCTCTTCGATGACCACCGTTGCGTTGTAAATCAGGACCCGCTTACCGTCTACATCAAATTTGACCTTGTTTCCGTATTCGTTGACCTCTACGTCGAATTTCCCTTTGTACTTCTTGATGACGTTGCCATTGGCGTCATAGACCTCTGCGACCCTGCTCAGCCCATTTACGCTTGATCCGAAATCCTTCACTGTTCTGTCCCAGCTTTCACAGCCTCCCAAGACCAGCGTAAGCATAATGGCCGCCGCAGCCGTAATCAGCTTTTTCATACTCTTCATCCTCTCCGTAATAATTTCAGGAATAATTTAAGTCCAAAATGACAAGGTTCCAGTTACTGGATTCACTAGGCAATTCAGTCGCCTTGATCGCCTTCAGCTGGAGATTCCAGCCCTAAGGCAGAGTGCAGTTCCTTAATCTTTTTGTCCCGCTCCTCCAGCTCTTCCATAATAAACATGGGGCATGGCAAGTGATTATCCATAAGTGTTTTCTTGATTTCATTCAGTGTCTTCATGGGTATACCTCCTCGGAATAATTATTGGAATAATTTCTGTTGGTTTTGCTGTATCACATCAGATTGCAACGTACCCGTCGCCGGCGGATGTTGATCGCCCCGGCAACCTTTGACACCGTCTCCCGCTCCCGATGTTCGAATCTTTCCCCTAGATCCTTCCGAACCCGGACGGTGTAGAAGCGCTGGGACTGTTCTTTCTGAATTGATTTAATATCGCCGAGCACCTTACTCAATTCTCCGACCATTCCCTTTTGCCGTTTGAGGAAATTGATAAGCGGCTCAAGTTGCTCGATCTCATCTTTGGCTTTCCGGCGTTGCCAACGGCTTTCACTAAGTTGTTCGTCAAGCCCTATCCGCAACGGGTGATTACGAGGTAACAGCTCCAGCGCATGATTCAGGTCATTCGTCTCATCGTGAAAATACTGCTCATCGGCCACGCCTTTCTCGTAGGCAGCTCGAGCTCCTTTAATCGTATCGAGAAAGTGCCGGACCAATTCTTCTGCGGTTATTCCCATCATACCCGCCCTTCTTCCGCCGCTGCCGGATCTTGCAGATAAGCCATTCCCCAGCGCTGGATTCGGCGGGAATCATGATACTCTATGACACCTCCGCAAATCGCCTGCGGATCGGAGAAGGGAACAAGCTCCTGAATTAATTTAAGCTTAAGCTGCAATTCCGCCCCGTTAAAATCGACCCGGTCAATCTCGGCCAGTTCGTATATCGCCTTGCACAATTCGTACACCGCCCATTTGTCGTGCGGCTTGATCCGGACCAGCCTCCGACGCTCCGCGATTTCATTCAGGGCGCGGTTTCTCTGGATGGCTGCCCACCGAACAGTTGGCTTAGCTTTCAGATCCCGCGCCCAGGCATCCGCGTCTTTTATGATATCGCCTATTTTACGAAGGCCCCCTTCTCGAACAGGTGCCGTGTTTACCGGTTCGAGAAGCCGCTTTTGACTATGGGGATGAAATAAGTTCAACATAGGTTCAACCTCCTCGTTTATAGCTTTCTTGCAATCGTCTAACCAAATCGTCATAAAGCCGCATGTATTCGGGATACTTTGGATCGTCCTTATTTGTCGAATCTAGCAACTCAGCGCCTCTAAAAATCCGCTGCTGAAGTCTCTCCTGATGATAGGCGGCCAGTTCTTTGAAAATCAGGTAAAAGTGGTCCAGGATGCCTTCTTTCGTCTCCTCCGAACAATCCTCTGTCATGAATCGCTGGTACGTGACCTCGTCCATTTCTTTGCTGTCAAAGGCAGCCTGCACCTGCCGGATTAAGATTTCCTGATACTGCGCAACGAGTCGTCCCTTATCTTCGGAACTCCAACTCTGTGATTCGCTGCGTTTGTCGGTCATACATCAGCTCCACCTTTCCCCGGCTACCATTCCGCTGCTTCGTGAAATTGACTTCCAGAATGCCTTTGCTGGATGAAGTCGGTTCGTAGTAATCGTCCCGGTACAGCAAGCCGATGACATCGGCAGAAGTTTCAATGCCGGTGCTCCCGGCCAGATCAGCATTCCCGGGACGCTTGTCCTTCCGATCCTCAACACCGCGAACGACCTGGGAAAGTCCCATCACATGACAGTCCATTTCCTGCGCCCCGGCCCGCAGTTTCCGGCAGACCCTAGCAAGGGCGCTGCCGCCGTTATCGTTCGACTCTCCTTGCTCCCGAACGTCCTGGAGATAATCCACCACTACGAAATCAAGGCCCTGTGTTCGCTTTAGCCGCCGCATTTCGTCCACGATGTAGTCAGCTGACACGGCCCGGGTATCGTCGATGTACAGGGAAGTCAGCCGTTTCTTTTCGCGAACCATGTGCTCGGTATAAAAATGCTTCGGCAACTGTCCGGTCCGGAATTGTTCAAAATCGACCTGAAGAATGTTCGCCATCATGCGGTTGAAAAGCTGCCTCTTCGACATTTCCAAGCTGAACATCGCACACTTATGCCCTTTGGCGTTCAGCCTCATCAGCATTTCAAGCACAAAGGCTGTCTTGCCCATGCTTGTCCGCGCTCCGATCACCGAGAAATCTTGCCGATGCCAGCCTGTCGTCATCTTGTCGATGGAGTACATGCCGCTCAGAAGCCCAAATGCCTTTTTCGGGTCCTCCACAATTTCGAGGATGTAATCCACCCAGCCGTCAACATCCTGATCCGGCGTGCTCCCGTCCTTACTCTCGCTGGTGAAAAGAGAGAGTGACCGCTGCTGGAGAACACGAAGGACGTCATCCGGGTTGTTCTCGTCATTGACCTTGCCGAGCGTTTCAAGAGACAGGGATTTCAACTCTTCAGCCAGGACGTCTTTTTTAAGCTGCTGAATCAGGGAAGGCAATCGACTTTCGCTGATGAAAGTTCCGCGCAGGTCATGCAGCAGTTTTATGCGATCTACGGGGATGCGAGAAGCGATCCCCCGGAAGCTCAGTTCTTCAGCGGCGTCCGTTTCCTGGATGATCCGGTAAAGCCAATCCAGTTCCTTGAAATGCTCCGGCGTCAGCCCCTGTTTATACCCCAGGTAAAGGGATGGGTCTTTCAAGAGTGCCCCCAGCACTTCTTCATGTGGTTCCGCTGCTCTGACCGTAAAGTCTGTCATAGAATTCTTGATCCTCCTTGGTTACTTTGATTTTCTCAAGAGGCGGTGCTTTGCTCTGACCTGCAGTCTGATCAACCAAGCCATCACCTTCGGCGAAATCGTCCCACCCCTGTTGATTAACGAACGTGGCTCCGTCTTTAAAATACCTGTTGACTCGCTTGCAGTAAGATATATAATTCCGTGTTCCTGTCATGACCTTCTCAAAATCTAAATCAGGTGCAAGTTTGATGAATTTCTCCTGCGCCTTTTTCTTGCCAACCTTCTTCGGATACAAATTCCAAAATTCATCGAATTGAGCTATATATATATCTTTACTGTCTTTAAAAGATGTATTTAGAGCGGCTGTATCCCGCGCCCCGCTTGGGTTTGACGACTCTCCGTCTTCCCTTTTCGGGAAGTTTTCTTCAATATTTCTTCCCTTTTCGGGAAGTTCGGCAGAAAATTCATCTTCCCGTTTTGGGAAGTTATCACCCGACGGAAAGTTCCCCTTTTGGGAAGTTTTTTTGCGACTAAAAGTTACCGTTTTGGGAAGTTTTCCTTTCTTCAATCGAAGCCTTGGGGCCGGTTTTGGTTCATCTACCGATTTGCACTTTTTCGACACTTCGATGTTCAAATGAATCAATTCCTTGAATCGTTCATCGTCCCAGCCCTTCACCGGAGATATCTGCCAAAACTCAAAATCTTCGTTAAAACGATACTCGTTCCCATTTCGGAAAATCACCTTGCAGGCGGCCAGGTGTTTCAACTCATCGCCCGCCTTGTTCTCCCCTACACCGCAGAGGGCAAAGTCCTTCTGTCTCGGTACAACAGCAACAGTCTGATTACAGCCGTATGAGAGTCGCCAGAGGAACATGAGAACGTCCTTCTGACGCTTTGTGAAATCCCGGCGAATGACCTCGTCCCATATCTGATTTGCAATTCCTACATAGCCGCGTTTTCTGCGAGAGTCGGTCACCCGCCTCACCTACTCTTTCTGTCTGTTTACTCCCAAATCTCCGAACGCCGCACGCAAAAACGATTCAATTTCATACCCCTCCGAGATACGCCAGACGATCTGTTCAAGCAGCTCCAGCATGGCATCATATCCGATCTGAGCATCCACCGCAGACAGTTCTTTCATGAACGATGGGACGGGCTGATAATAGAATCCACTCCAGTCATAATTAAGGTGATGGTACCGGCCATCGAAATCGGCATTTGGAAGCATGGGAGGGCGTACGTATTCATGCGTCGTCTGGCTCATACACACCCCTCCCTGTCCCAGTTTTCAAAGACGTTCAGCGCCGAATCAACATGCCACTCCGCATATGAGCCGCTAGAGCATTGGGCGGACACGTACAGACCGTTCCGGTCTTTCCCAGTAATCACGTTGAGAGAATGACCCGGAAGCTTGTACATGGCTACTATGACAACTTTGAGAATGGAAAGTAAAAAGTGTCGCTGAAGATCAATGTTTCCACTGGATTGCTCAAGTCTTTCTTCCAAGCTTTGCAGCACGCAATTAATGCCATTTTCAGCCACGAAGCTTTGAAGCTGCTCACACGCTTCATCTGCCAATTCCAAGGTTTTTTGCCGATCCAGGTCGTTCGGGAAAACAATTATTGTCATCCCCGCACCTCCCGGTTCCAGCAACGCAATTCATTTCGTATCGGGTCTTTATGCCATTCCGCATATCCGCCCGAACCTGTGAGTACCTGGGCATAGATTATTGGCTCAAAGGGGGGCGAAATTTCACCCTCCCCATCATCCAAATTCGTCCATACGTCAAGCGTCTCACCGTAGCGCACATACTCTTCCCATACAATGGACTGAGCCATAGGCAGCAGAGCCCGCCAGCAGCTCATCTGATCCTCTGACGGTCGCTTCTCCAGTTCCTGAGCCCAAAAGGCTAGAATGGCACTTACGCCCCGATTACGGATAATATGCCTGGCATTGACACGTACCCGCTCGGCATAAGAAGCCGGTTTCCGGGCAGACTGAAGATTATAATTTTTACCGGCCATACGAGCCGAAGATAATACGATTGACATAATTTACACACTCCCATGAATGGGCAGCCTCTTGACGCAAAACATCGAATGACGATATAATGGCGCCAAGAGTTACCCACATGTTTGAATTTATGATCGTCTTAACCGCGCCCCGCCAAGGATGTGTTAAGGCGATTTTGCTTTTTATTGTCCTGTTCCTGCTTGAATTGCCGGATCAAGTAATCCTCATGTTCGACAACCTTCTCCAGAATAGCCATTGCTTTCTCTGCTGTATCGTATGCGGTGACAAGTTCGTCATTCTTTACGCAAGCGATCAGATCTACCAGGTCATTCTTGAGATCGGTGAAAATCGAGAAGTCGTTCCAGTTAGTCGGCGATATTTTCTTCCCCTCCTTCATCAATCTTCTTGAAGATCGCATGCATAACGGTCTGTTCCTCTTCGCCAATCTCGGCAATGATATCCAAAAGGTCAGACATCAGCTTGTCCGGTGTATAGATATCCGGTTCTTCCTGTAAGGCAAACGTGGATTCGAGCAGCTTTTTCTTGATAAAGGTCAAGAAAACCAAGCGGCGAGTTTCCGGGTAAAGCTTGTGTTCCTGATCGGCGGGAGCTGCTGGTGCGGGGTTATTCATGGGCTTCATCCTCCTAAACCAGTCTTTGCATAATGTCCATGATCGTGGAATCATCCTTCACGTAGCGGGCATATGTGCGCTCAATCCACTTGATGCCTTCATCCTTCGTCATCCGGCGTACTTCCTGCTTGATGGCTGCCGCCGTTTTCCCGTATCGCTGACCCGCCAAGATTTTGTAATATTCCCCCATGAATTGGATCGCTTTTGGATTACGCTCGTCCACCATTTCGATATAGGTCCATTTCAGAAGGCCGCGAGCGTTGATCAATGCGCCTTCTTCCTCGTTCCTAATCAAATAATCAACTTCGCGTTCAAGAAGAGGCTTGCTGAGATTTTCTTTTTTCAAACGCCGCATTCGAACGTCCGGCGCATTCATTTGAGCCTCGTAAGATACCAAGCGAACGTCTTTTTCAAAATTCACGTCATAACCATGCTCAATCATCTTGTCCAGGATCGTTTTTACACCGAGTGCAGCAAGTGAAATATCAGCAGCTTCAGGGTAAACGTGATACATTCCGCCAGAATAAACGACGACAGCATAAGGAGACCGGGGGTCCTCTTCATGAATAGGGAAGCCGAATATCGTCCCCCCTGCACGTTCCCGCAGATCAGCGGCTTTCTGTTGAATCAGCTTATTTTCCATGTGTACGTTCCTTTCTCCGAATGTTTTTAATAATGACGGCATGCTGCGCCGGATGGTTGAACCACAGGCGGGCAAGGTGTTCAAGGGTCATAAGCGCCGTTCTCCTTTCACCTTTGCCAGCAGCCCGACTAGTATCGCGTTGAACTTGTCCAGCACGCCCATACGGACCATGACGTCGATACCTGATCTTTTCTGCTTGAGTGTCGATTCAGCATAATGCTTGCCTGTTCTGGAGAAATAATCTTCGTCCAGTTTCTCACGCTCGATCTTCACTCGTCTTGGGACGTCTACACCGTGCTGATCCAGAAGAATGTCGTAAATGGTCCTGTAAACCTCGTCATGCCCCAATCTCGTCCACCGTGCATATTCGTTAATAAGGTCTTTTACCTTCTCCTGATCCGGAACGGCCGTCAGGTTGTCCGTCAGCGTGTCGAGACCATCGCGGAGGGTGGACACTTCCTTCTTCAGAGCGTTTTGCTCCAGCTCCGTTTTAATCAATAACTGGAGAATGGGGCTCAGTTCGTCCATGACCGGAACTGAATCTCTCGCTCTAAAGTATCCATCAAGGATTTCGTCGTACTTATTCCAAGATAGGTCGTCGTCGAAAATTTTAATCAGTTTGGCATAGCCGCGCTCTGATAGAAGGAATAAATTTAGCGCAGCATTCAGAGCGTTTTGAGAAATTATCCCGCTATCCACCAGAAGGATAGCGAATTCAGCATACTGAGGAAGTTTCAAATCTATGAGGTCAACGGCTTCTCCGAATCTCTTACGATTTGCATTTATCAATTCGTTTACCTTGTAGTGCTGCCTGCCGTGAATTTCCGCGATGCTTTTAGCAAGCATTGACTTCTTACCCGGGCCAAAACCGCCGACGATATTTGGAATTTCAATTCCTGAAAGAACCTTCATTCCGTTGATTGCTGGTTTATCACTCATTACATTTCTCCTTTCGTATGGCGCTTACTGCACCTTTCGCTCTAGCTATCAGGACATCCCTCCCTTTAGTTGCAACTCCCGGATAAAATCCGAATACCGATTGTAATCCCGCTGCCGCAGCAAGCTAAGGTAAGTCAGAGCGTTCTTGACGACAATCCACCAGTTAAGCGCATGTCTGCTGTAAAATGAATCCGAATCCATTAGAAGTGCATCCTGCATCAATTCATCAGAATTCTTTCTTTCGACGTCGGCGAGAAATCCAAACCAGTTGGATAGATGCTTTTTCCTCAATTCATCCGGGTTAACATGTATTGCCAACCATTCAACGCCGCCGATGCCTAGCTTCAGCTTGCCTTCGATGATTGCCCATTCCATAGTGTGAGCTGCGGTTCTATCTAAGCTTTCGAGCATCCTTGTTTTCTCCTTTCTCTAAAATCAAGCCTACGCACATGTGAATAGATTGTGTATAAGCTATGCTCATGGGAATATTTTGAAACCATCTGAAATCGAATGCGTATGAGCTTATCAATGAGTGGCGATAACGATTAACGAGGTCGGTTCAGATCGTGGAAATGCTCGTCCAGGAAACGCTGCATTTCCAACCCCCGAAACATCCAGCGTCCACCATCACAATTATTAGTGATGACCTTCATTTCTTGCTTGAAAGCGGGATTTAGCAGGATGTTCTCCAAAAGCCAATCCCGCTTGCGGCAGGGTTCAAGCTCCAGCCGTTTCATGTCCCACCAAATCCCAGGACCGCGATCTTTCATAAGTCGTTGCATTTCTGCTTTAGCCAGCTGGCGAACATAATCCGGGTCAATAACGACTTGGATGATTGGAGAATCCACTCTGGGCACCTTCCTTCTCAATGTCCGTGGAAAATAGGTACTCGATTTCGCAGTCAGGGAAAAATTCATTTTTTATCTTCTGGACTTCATCGTAGTAAAACCTGTATTTCCCGTGTATTTTGTCGCTGACAGTCGCTCTTCTCATTTTCAAGCCTCTTGAAATATCTGAAATTGTCACCCCCCTCTTTTCCATTTCTGAACGAAGATTGGTGTAAGGCATTTAGTAGCCCCCTCTCTTGAACGTAATTTCGTTCATCCTGATTCGAACTATAAACGATATTTAGTTCATGGTCAAGAGTTTAAATCGAAATTTGAACCATATTTCGTTCATTTTGTATTTACAATCCTAAAGAGATACTGTAATATGTACCTATATACGAAATAGCGTACAAAATAAACGGAGGTTTAAATACTGTGGAGAGAGCCAAAATCTTAGCTCGGTTGATTGAGGAGAAAGGATATAGCAGACGAGCTTTTGCCGAACATATTGGCCTTCCACCGACGACCCTTCAATCAATGCTTAATCGTGGAGTCGGTGGCGCAGCAATTGATAATGTATTAAAGGTCACAAAAGGGCTTGGGATCACAATTGACGAACTTGAAAAGATGGTGGAAAACGAAGCGAGAGGCGGAAATGACAATCCTGAAGAGACAAAACTAAGTCCCGCAGAATTGGCCGAGTTTGAAGCTTTCATCAATAATCCGGAACACGGTGTATTTTTTAAAGACTACTTGGAGGCGCCAGAAGAGCGCAAGCGAGATCTTCAAAAGGTCTGGGAAATCATCAAACGTGCAGCTGAATCCGATCAAACTGAAGAAAAATAATTTCTGTAGCATCAGCTATCAGGCTGATTCTGCATACCTATACATACGAACAAATATTCGCATTCGGGAGGTAGCTATGTTTAAACATTACAAAAAGACCCACTTGGAGGATTTTGTGGAGCAGTTATACATACAACATGACATCTTGACTCCAGAAGACATTACGGTCCCGACTATTAGTAAAGGCTTAACTATCAAAATCGAATACGCGAGAATCACGAGCATGTCGCATCGTCTGAGATCAGGTAAACACGTAATCATTCTGGACGAGAGAGGGACGCCCCAAAAGCAACGCGGAGACTTCCTTCATGAGTTGGGGCATTTGTTACGGCATGAAGGCAATCAATTATTGCTGCCAAAGCCGTTTGTTCAATACCAAGAAGAAGACGCAGAACAATTCATCCTTTATGCCCTACTCCCTTTCTTTATGATTGAGTGCCTGGAACTCTCTCCGGACCGCAAACAGGCTGTGCAGCAACTTGCTGAGACGTTTACGGTCGGGACAGAGCTTGCCAGTAAGCGGTATAACCAGATAATGAGACGTGAGTATGAAGGCGCTATGACAACTGAGGCGGCTGCAGCGAAACTTGGAAAGGAGGTGAATTGTCGTGTGGCCGACAAAACGCAAATCATGGCCTTTTACGATCCATCTGGAACGTATGACGGACCATCACAACTAATTATAATTCTCGACGAATGGACGCTCATTAACTGCCGCGAAATTGAATTACCGATCGGCGAACGGTTTCAAGAAATCGGCGAAGAAGAGTTACGAAATTATTTCGGCACTCCCGTTTCTATCGGCGATGTTATTTGCTTTGACGGCAAGGTGACTCTGATGGTCTACGAACTGGTACGCAGGTATGGATTATCGCGAAATACTTTTATCATCCACATGCGTGATGTGGATATGTTGATTGCCCGAGATCAGGCAATAATTCGAAAACTGGATTGGTAAGGAGGATTTATAGTGGCAAGTTTTCAAAAATACAATACAAAGGATGGCCCGCGCTGGTTGTACAAGTATTACGGGACAATCAATCCGGAAACGGGGAAGCGGAAGCAGTCAACCAAGCGAGGGTTCAATACGAAGAAAGAAGCGCAACTCGACGCAGCTCAGACAGAAAAAGAAATTGCTGACGGTACTTTTCTCGTACAAGACAAGAATATGACGTTTGAGCAAGTATACGAACAATGGTATGCCACAAATTCGCCGAGCTTCAAGCCGAGCACAAGAAAAGCGGTACGGTGCAAGTTCAAGGGTCAACTTCTGCCGCACTTCGGAAAACTAAAGATGGTGGACATCACTAAAAGCTATTGCCAAGAAGTTGTTAATAAGATGGCTAAAAAAATAAAATCGGTTCACGATATGAAAATGTATGCAAATCAGATATTTGAGTACGCAATCGAACAAGATATCATTAAGACCAACCCGATGAAAAAAGCTAAGATCCCAAAGAGGGAAGAAGAACATTTTGCTTCTGAAGGATCTGACCGAAATTATTGGGAAAAGCACGAATTGAAAAAGTTTTTAGCAATTGCCAAAGCCGAATGTGATTTCAGGGATTATGCCATGTTCCACACATTGATCTATACAGGAGCGCGGAAAGGCGAAGTCCATGCAATCGGAGAACTTGATATTAATTTCCGAGACAAAACTATAGCACTAAACAAGACGCTCTTCTTTGAGGATAACGTATTTCATGCCTTAACCTCCAAAACAGCTGCTTCAAGGCGTGTCCTCAAGGCGGATAATACTACTCTGAGGATTTTGCGAAAACTCCTTACAGCGAAAAAGGAGCGGCAATTAGCCGAAGCCCAAAACGAACCGATTAAATTCCTATTCACCCGGGAAGATGGAGTCACTCCGATCAGGCTGGCTTACTTGAATGATCTGCTGAAAGCTTTGATAGAGAAGCATAAACTGCACCCCATAACTGTACACGGATTGCGGCACACTCACGCTTCTATGCAGTTTGAAGCAGGGGCAACAATCAAAGAAGTTCAAGAACAATTGGGCCACTCAGACATAAAGATGACAATGGATATTTATACTCATGTCACCTCTACGGTCAAAGAAAAGAAGGCGAACCGGTTTGAAAAATTCATGGAGTCTGATGCTCCGATTACCGGATCCAATGTGGTCACGCTTGATCGAAGTAAATAAAATATGGTCAAAATATGGTCACGGCTAAATTACAGACAAAATTAAAGCCCCTGACCATGAAGGCCAAGGGCTGAAATTTGTTGATGTGAAGCGGTTTTTAACGTTTCGAGAACTGAGGCGCACGACGTGCAGCCTTGAGGCCGTATTTTTTACGTTCCTTCATACGTGGGTCACGAGTCAGGAATCCGGCTTTCTTCAAGGAAGAACGGTATTCCGGATCTGCTTTCAGCAGAGCGCGGGAAATGCCGTGACGGATTGCGCCAGCTTGGCCGGAAATTCCGCCGCCATGAGCGATAACCAGAACATCGTAGCTGCCCAGCGTTTCAGTCAGAGTCAAAGGTTGTTTTACAATCAGTTTGAGTGTTTCCAAACCAAAATATTCGTTAATGTCGCGTTTGTTAATGACAATGCGTCCTTCACCCGGTACGAGGCGAACACGTGCTACCGAATGTTTACGACGACCTGTCCCATAGTATTGTACTTGTGCCATGAAACTGTCCTCCCTTATTCTTATCCGCGAAGTTCGTAAACTTCAGGTTTTTGTGCTGCGTGTGGATGCTCTGCGCCGGCATAAACTTTCAATCTCAGCTTCATCGCGTTGCCTTGACGGGTCTTTGGAATCATACCGTGAACGGCGGATTCAATTACACGCTCAGGTTTGCTGTTCAGCAAAGTTTCAGCTGTGGTTACTTTCAGACCACCCGGATGCAGCGAGTGACGGTAGTATTTCTTATTTTGCAGTTTCTTGCCAGTCAGATGAATCTTCTCTGCGTTGATAACAATGACGAAATCGCCAGTATCTACGTGAGGGGTAAATTGCGGTTTGTGTTTGCCGCGGATCAAAGCGGCGGCTTCACTTGCCAGACGGCCGAGTGTTTTGCCTTCGGCATCAATGATATGCCAGTTGCGTTCTACTTCGTTCGGCTTCGCCATGTAGGTGGTACGCATGAATAGTTCCTCCTTGTTCTCGTACGAAAATCTCGTATATCTGATTTCTCATCGAAATTACATTTTTGGTTGTTAGGTAAAGCGTTTTTAGGGCTTTCTTGATCGGGGCTGTGGGATAGCCATCAAGAAAACACAACTTTTATTTTACAGGATAAACATACCGAGTGCAAGAGTTTTCCGATCATTAAATTGTCTTTTTTCAGCAAAATAACAGTGAATCTCATTCTGCATCCCGGTAGCTTACATTCCAAAGCGCTAATCCCTTGGCCACTGCGGTCGGGCCGGCGGCAGCCCGGTCGCATGCCGCCAGAATGTCCGCTATGGTCTCCGGCCGGCGTTTGCCCTCTCCCACTTGAATCAGCGTACCCATGATGATCCGTACCATATGCTGCAAAAACCCGCTGCCGGTAATATAAGTGTGAATGACTCCCTGATCGGACGATCCTGGTCTGCACATGCTTCGGTCAATCTCCATATACGCCTCGTAAATTGTACGGACATGTGAGGTCTTCGTCGATTTCCGCGATGCGAAAGAAGTGTAGTCGTAGGTGCCGATTAGAGGTTGCAGCCCCTGCTCCATTGCCTTCACATTAAGCGCTACGGGATGATGAAACTGAAATCGCCGCTGAAAAGGATCCGGAAACCGGTTGCCATTGATCGTGTATCGATAGGTCTTCCGCTTGGCAGCCCGGCGGGAATGGAAAGAGAGCGGCACTTCGTGCGCTTCCGTAACCACGATATCTTCCGGCAGACGCGCGTTCAGCGCCAAACACCAGCGCTCAAGCGGAATGCGCGAGGCTGTCTCAAAATTAAAAGGCTGTCCATATGCGTGAACGCCGGCATCCGTACGTCCAGAAGCGGTAATCTTCAACACTTCACCTGTCAGATGGGCAATAGCCTGTTCCAGCTTATCCTGAACTGTATTGCCTTCGGGCTGAGTCTGAAAGCCGTCATAGTTCGTACCGTCATAGGTGACTTTCATGAATAGATTACGCATTTCGGCTCTCCTCCCAAGAAGAAACGGCGGCGCCGTCCTCACAGGAGGGGGGCACCCGTTTCTCGCAGAAATATAAGGCCAGAGATAAGCTCAGAGCTTATGAACTCTTATATTTCAAAAAAAAGAAGCCCCTTCGGGAGCTCCTTCCATTGAACAAGCGGATTTCCGCGGTTTACTGCACGACTGGCGGACACCTATGCAGATATCCGGTAGATCACGCCGTCGGTAGGAGCCGGGACATGACGCCGCCTCTCCGAAAGAAGAGCCGGGCCATATTCCACTGATACAATAACGCGGATCATTCCCCTACCCTTCTCCAAAAGAGATGGATAACAGGGGCAATCGGGAAATCAAGCTTGCTGCCATTAACTAGGCACGATCTACCAGTTCAAGGTAAACCATAGGTGCCGAGTCGCCGCGACGAGGTCCGAGCTTCAGGATACGAGTGTATCCGCCTGGACGTTCCGTATAGCGCGGTGCGATTTCAGCGAACAGTTTTTGAATTGCATCCTGCTCTCCGTCGGCAGTTTCGCGGCGTACGAATGCAGCTACTTGACGACGGGCATGCAGATCGCCCTTCTTCGCTTTCGTGATCAGTTTTTCGGCGATGGTACGAACTTCTTTCGCTTTCGCTTCCGTGGTTTGGATGCGCTCGTACAAGAACAGGTCCGTTACCAAGTCGCGGAACAATGCTTTACGCGCACTGGAATCACGGCCCAACTTTTGGTATGCCATGTTTTTCCCTCCTCTACTTCGTCAATCTTACGCTTATTCTTCGGTACGAAGACCCAAACCGAGCTCTTCGAGCTTTTCCTGAACTTCTTCCAAAGATTTGCGGCCCAGGTTGCGGACCTTCATCATATCTTCTTCCGTTTTCGTGGTAAGCTCCTGCACCGTATTGATGCCGGCGCGTTTGAGACAGTTGTAGGAACGGACCGAAAGATCCAGCTCTTCGATTGTCATCTCAAGCACTTTTTCTTTTTTGTCTTCTTCTTTTTCAACCATAATTTCGGCATCCTTCGCTTCATCCGTAAGGCCTACGAACAAAACAAGATGCTCATTCAAAATTTTGGCTCCAAGGCTGACGGCTTCCTCCGGTCTGATGCTGCCATCTGTCCAAATTTCCATCGTCAACTTGTCGTAGTTGGTCACTTGACCGACACGGGTGTTGTCGATTGTGTAGTTCACACGGGAAATCGGAGTGTAGATGGAATCTACCGGAATGACACCGATCGGCTGGTCTTCGCGCTTGTTACGGTCCGCTTGGACATAGCCGCGACCCCGGCCTGCAAAAATACGCATGTGAAGTCTCGCGCCAGGTCCCAGCGTTGCAATATGAAGGTCCGGGTTAAGGATCTCAACATCGCTGTCCGCACGGATGTCACCTGCGGTTACGACGCCTTCCCCTTCAGCATCAATCTCGAACACTTTCTCTTCATCTGAATGAATCTTCAGGGAAAGAGCTTTGAGGTTCAAAATGATTTCGGTCACGTCTTCCATTACGCCGGGAACGGTGGAGAACTCATGCAGAACGCCGTCAATTTGGACCGAGGTCACTGCGGCTCCCGGAAGGGAGGACAGCAGGATCCGGCGAAGCGAGTTCCCCAGAGTCGTGCCATATCCACGTTCCAGCGGTTCTACTACGAATTTCCCATAGGTTCCTTCATCATTAGCTTCTACGGTCTCAATCTTCGGCTTTTCGATTTCTATCACGAGTGTAACCCTCCTTCAACGTCGCTCCTATATGAAACTGTCACCCCATCAGGTGTATCATGTAGTATGCCTAAACAACCATTATTAGCAAATGTTGCCGGATTTATACCACATTTACATCGCTGATTCACTATACGCGGCGACGTTTCGGCGGACGGCATCCATTATGCGGAACCGGAGTGACGTCTTTAATGAGGTTAACTTCAAGGCCAGCGGCTTGAAGGGAACGGATGGCTGCCTCACGGCCCGCGCCCGGTCCTTTAACCATAACTTCAACATTCTTCATGCCGTGCTCCATAGCTGCCTTAGCTGCAACTTCTGCCGCCATTTGGGCAGCGAACGGAGTCGACTTACGGGAACCTTTAAATCCTTGGCCGCCGGAGCTTGCCCAGGAAATAGCGTTGCCGTGAGGATCCGTGATGGTAACGATGGTATTGTTGAACGTGGAACGGATATGTGCCACGCCGGATTCGATATTTTTACGATCGCGACGTTTCGTACGTACGACTTTTTTCGGTTTAGCCATTGTCTCTTATCCCCCCTTATTATTTCTTCTTGTTTGCTACCGTACGACGCGGGCCTTTCCGGGTACGGGCATTTGTCTTGGTACGTTGACCGCGAACCGGCAAGCCGCGACGGTGACGAACACCGCGGTAGCAGCCAATCTCGGTAAGACGTTTAATATTCAAGGAAATTTCACGACGCAGGTCGCCTTCCACTTTGACCGATTTGTCGATCGTTTCACGTAGTTTGCTGACTTCATCTTCCGTCAAATCACGGACACGTGTATTAACATCGATCCCTGTTTCTTTAAGAATTTTCTGGGAAGTCGTTCTACCGATTCCGAAAATATAAGTCAAGGCGATCTCAACGCGTTTGTCACGTGGCAAATCCACTCCAGCTATACGAGCCATTTTACGCTACACCCCCTTCTTTAACCTTGTTTTTGTTTGTGCTTCGGATTTTCACAAATTACCATTACAGTCCCTTTGCGGCGGATGACTTTGCATTTTTCGCAAATGGGCTTTACAGAAGGTCTTACCTTCATGCTTATTACCTCCTCAAAGTTTTACGCAGTAAAACTAGGTTCGAAAACGCCCGCTCAGTTTTACAGGTAGTAAAACTGGCTTCAAAAGCATACGTGCATGTTCTGCATAAAGCAGATCTATTTACGGTAAGTTATACGACCTTTAGTTAAATCATAAGGCGATAACTGTACGACCACTTTGTCACCGGTCAAAATACGGATAAAGTGCATCCGCAGCTTACCGGATACGTGGGCAAGAATCTGATGACCGTTCTCCAGCTCAACCTTAAACGTTGCATTCGGCAACGGTTCAATGACAGTGCCTTCCACCTCAATGACATCTTCTTTGGCCACAGCTATTCTCCTTTCTTCATAGCGCTTATTCCGGCGGAACGCACATAATTCATCACTGCATAACGCAGCTTTCCATTCGTTACCCGGCCGGTTTCATTCAGACTGTTCACAACCTCGCTGCTGACGATCGGAGTGAACTCCAGATGAAGAATGTTCTTCTTCTTCGGTCCGTCAAACTTGCGTTTGTCTCCGTCCGCAATATACACAAACCTGCTGTCCACAACAGCGATGACCACGGCAATCTCTCCAGCTTCCTTGCCTTTGAGTATTTTCACCAATTGACCGACCTGCGGGCTGCTCTCGGCATTCAACAAAGATCACCTACGCATTCAGTTTCGTGAAAATTTCCATGCCCTCCGGCGTAACCGCCACTGTATGCTCAAAGTGAGCGCACAGCGAACCGTCCACCGTTACGACCGTCCAGTTATCTTCCAGCGTTCGGACATAACGTTTGCCCGCATTGACCATCGGCTCGATGGCAAGCACCATGCCTGCCTTAAGCCGCGGACCGCGGTCTGCAATGCCGTAGTTCGGAATTTGCGGTTCTTCATGCAGTTCTGCCCCAACACCATGCCCAACATACTCGCGGACCACCGAGAATCCGGCATCTTCGATATATTTTTGAATAGCGTGGGAGATTGTAAACAGGCGCACATCCGGCTTAATCAGCTCAAGGCCTGCGTACAGGGAGCCTTTGGTCACATCCAAGAGCCGCTGGGCTTCTTCGGATATGCTGCCTACCCCATAGGTCCAGGCGGAATCGCCGTGATATCCCTTGTACTGCGCTCCAATGTCCAGCGATACGATATCGCCTTCCACCAGTTTGCGTTTGCCGGGAAATCCATGCACCAACTGATCGTTGACTGAAGCGCAAATGCTGGCAGGAAAACCATTGTAGCCTTTGAATGACGGCACAGCACCTTGACTGCGAATGTATTGATCGGCGATTCTATCGAGTTCTCCGGTCGTAATCCCAGGCTCAATGGCCTGCGCCATGAGACGATGAGTCTCGGCAACAATTCGTCCCGCTTCTCTCATAAAGGCAAGTTCCTGTTCGGACTTACATATGATCATTACACTAACCTCGCAGTAAAGATACAATTTCGGCAGAAACGACGTCGATTTCGTTTTCCCCGTTTACCTGACGCAAAAGACCTTTATTCTCGTAAAAGTGAAGCAGCGGTGCCGTCTTGTTGTCGTACTCATCCAATCGCTTGCCAACACTTTCTTCATTGTCATCCGGACGCTGATACAACTCGCCGCCATCGATGTCGCAGATGCCTTCCTGTTTCGGCGGGTTGAAAATCAAGTGATACGATGCACCGCATACCTTACAAATCCGTCGTCCGGTCAGACGGGCCAGAAGCAATCCGCGATCCACGTTCAGATTAATAACATGATCCAGTGAAGTATTCATGCGGGCAAGAAGCTCATCCAGCGCTTCCGCTTGCGAAAGAGTTCTTGGAAAGCCGTCCAATAAAAAACCTTTTTCGCAATCGGACTGCTCCAGCCGCTCTTCCACAATTCCAATCGTTACATCATCGGGTACAAGCAAGCCTTGGTCGATAAAGGATTTGGCTTTCAGACCGACTGGAGTTCCCTGCTTAATCGCGAGACGAAAAGCATCGCCCGTCGAGATATGAGGGATATCCAGTTCCTTTACGATAGCCGCAGCTTGAGTTCCCTTGCCTGCTCCAGGCGGGCCCATGAAAAGGATGTTCACCTTACGTCTCTCCCCTTTAGCACTCGATCGCCACCAGGCAAGAAACAGCACAATAGGCGCCGGGAAGTCTGTAAATGAGCCGCTTCACCGGAACCTATCGCCTATTTGTTAATGAAGCCTTTGTAATGGCGTTTAATCAATTGGCTCTCGATCTGCTTCATCGTATCCAGTGCGACGCCGATAACGATAAGCAGCGCGGTGCCGCCGATCTGCACCGACCGCGGCAAACCGGACAAAGAACCGAAGAATACCGGAAGCACAGAGATGATGGCCAGGAACAATGCGCCCGACATCGTCAGACGGGACATTACCCGGGTCAAATATTTCTCCGTAGCTTTGCCTGGACGAATACCTGGAATGTATCCGCCATTCTTCTTCATATTGTCAGCCATCTGCTGCGGATTCATCTGAACAAACGTATAGAAGAACGTAAATCCGATGATCATGATCACGTAGAGGACCATGCCGAGCGGCTTGTCATGAGAAAGATTGTTGGAGATCCACTTCGCCCAATCATGGGTCGACCAAAAGTTGGCGATGACAATCGGGAATTGAAGCAGCGATACGGCAAAGATAACGGGGATTACGCCCGCCGCATTGATTTTAAGCGGAATGTGCGTATTTTGTCCACCATACATTTTGTTTCCGACTACGCGTTTGGCATATTGTACGGGAATCTTCCGAACTCCTTGCTGTACGAAGATAACACCCGTAATAATCGCCACAACCACGATTGCAACGACCACGACTTTAAGAATATTCAGGAAAGTCTGCCCCGGCTGGATAAAGCTCGATTGCGCCGTTGCCGTAAAATATCCTGGAAAGCCTGCGACGATTCCCGCAAAAATCAGGATCGAGATCCCGTTTCCGATACCCCGCTCAGTGATTTGTTCACCAAGCCACATCAGAAATGAAGTACCTGCCGTCAAAATAATGGCCACGAGCAGATAGTCGGCGATCGTTGCATCCGGCATCATTTTCGTACCATACATTCGGTTGAAACCGATAGAGGTTGCAAAACCCTGAATCAAAGCCAACACTACCGTACCGTAACGGGTAATTTGCGCCAGCTGCTTCTTACCGTGTTCGCCTTGCTTTGCCCATTCGGCAAATTTCGGCACTACATCCATCGACAAAAGCTGCACAATGATGGATGCGGTAATGTAAGGGTAAATACTGATCGCAAAGATGGAGAAGTTTTTAAGCGCTCCGCCCGAAAACGTGTTGAACAAGTTCATCAAGGCGTTTCCAGCCTCGTTGCCTGTCGATAGAAACACCGATTTGTCCACACCGGGAACCGGTACGAACGAACCGATGCGGTAGATGATAAATACAAACAGGGTGAACAGGATTTTTTTGCGCAAATCTTCAACATGCCATATATTCTTAAGCGTCTTGAACATTAGATCACCTCGGTTTTACCGCCGGCAGCCTCGATTTTCTCTACCGCAGATTGAGAGAACTTGTTTGCTTGAACTGTAAGTTTTACAGTGATTTCTCCATTGCCGAGAATTTTGATGCCGCTCTTCGCGTTCTTTACAACGCCTGTTTCGAGCAGCAATTGAGGCGTAACTTCCGTTCCTTCTGCAAAGCTGTTCAGTTCCTCCAGATTCACAATCGCATACTCTTTACGAGTAGGATTGACGAATCCACGCTTAGGCAGACGACGATAGAGTGGGTTTTGGCCGCCCTCGAAGCCCGGACGAACACCACCGCCGGAACGAGAGTTTTGACCTTTATGACCACGGCCGGATGTTTTACCGTTACCACTGGAAGTACCGCGACCTACACGGTTGCGTTCTTTACGGGATCCTGGAGCCGGAGCGAGTTCATGTAACTTCATCGTTTGCACCTCCTTATGTCTATTAATAGGTAAAAGGCGACTTAGCCTTCAATTTCAGTTACGGATACGAGATGGCTCACTTGTTTGATCATACCGCGAATCGCAGGATTATCGTTGTGAACCACGGACGAGTTGATTTTACGCAGGCCTAGCGTCTTAACGGTCACACGTTGTGTTTCCGGACGTCCGATCAAGCTGCGAACGAGGGTAATTTGCAATTTAGCCATTGACGTTCCCCTCCTTAACCGCGAAGCTCTTCGATAGATTTGCCGCGAAGCTTCGCGACCTCTTCAATGCGCTTCAGACGGGACAATCCCTCCAAAGTTGCATTGACCATATTCATGGAGTTCGAAGAACCTAAAGATTTTGTCAGAATATCGCCTACGCCAGCCAGTTCCAATACCGCACGAACAGGTCCGCCAGCGATAACGCCAGTACCTTGCGATGCTGGTTTCAGCAGTACACGTCCAGCGCCAAAATGTCCGTTAACCAAGTGAGGAATCGTCGTTCCGACGAGTGGAACGTGGATCAGGTTTTTCTTGGCGTCTTCGATGCCTTTACGGATCGCATCCGGAACTTCGCCGGCTTTACCGATACCCGCACCGACCCAGCCTTTGCCGTCGCCGACAACAACCAGTGCGCTGAAGCTGAAACGGCGTCCGCCTTTTACAACTTTAGCAACACGGTTAATGTGAACAACTCTTTCTGTCAGCTCTAAAGTGTTTGGATCTACACGCAAGTCGTTAACCTCCTTTTAAGAATGTTTCTAGAATTCAAGACCAGCTTCACGGGCTGCATCAGCAAGCGCTTGAATCCGTCCATGATACAGGTAGCCTCCGCGGTCGAATACCACAGCGGTATGTCCTTTTGCTTTGGCGCGCTCGGCAACCAGTTGGCCGACTTTGCTTGCAGCCTCTACGCTGCCGCCATTGCCTACAGAATCTTTCAATTCTTTATCGAGCGTCGATGCGGATGCGATCGTTACACCCTTAACATCATCGATCAGTTGAGCATAAATGTGTTTGGAAGAACGGAACACATTCAGGCGAGGGCGTTCAGTAGTACCTTCGATTTTCTTACGTACACGCAGGTGTCTTTTGACACGAGCTTTATTTTTGTCCTCTTTTGTAATCATGACTTCCTTTTCACTCCCTTCAGTTTGCCTTAAGGCAGCTTCACGTTAAGACGCCATAGGCATCTTAAGAACAAGGTCAGCCGGCTTATTTCTTCTTACCGGCTTTACCTTCTTTACGGATAATGCGCTCGCCCTCATATTTAATCCCTTTGCCCTTGTATGGCTCAGGTTCGCGTACGGAACGAATCTTCGCGGCATAGGCGCCTACGCGTTCTTTGTCGATGCCTTTAACGATGATTTTCGTGTTGGCAGGAACTTCGAACTCGATGCCCGGTTCCGGAGTAATCTCAACCGGATGGGAGTAGCCGACGTTCAGAACGATTTTATCTCCAGATTTGTTTGCACGATATCCGACCCCAACCAGTTCCAGAGATTTGGAGAATCCTTCGGTCACGCCGCTTACCATGTTGTTGACAACGGAGCGGGTCGTGCCGTGAAGAGAGCGATGCAGTTTGTTGTCCGAAGGACGAACAACAAGAATTTCGTTATTTTCAACCGTAACCTTCATATCTTTATGAAGTTCACGAGTCAAAGTACCTTTAGGACCTTTAACGGTGATGACAGTGTTGTTAACCGTCACGTCTACACCGCTAGGCACTGTGATTGGTTTGCGACCAATACGAGACATGTGTGTTGCACCTCCTTATCTTGTGACGTGATTACCAAACGTAGGCGAGAACTTCGCCGCCGGATTTTGCTTGACGAGCTTCCTTATCGGTCATAACTCCCTTGGATGTGGAGATAATCGCGATGCCCAGTCCGCCGAGTACGCGAGGAACTTCGTTGCTCTTCGTGTATACGCGCAGGCCTGGCTTACTGATTCTTTTCAGACCGGAAATAACACGTTCTTGGTTCGGGCCGTATTTCAGGAAAATACGGATAAGCCCTTGTTTGTTATCTTCAACAAATTCCGCATCACGGATGAAGCCTTCGCGCTTCAGGATATCGGCGATTTGTTTTTTCAATGTCGAAGCAGGCAGCTCTACCGTTTCGTGACGCACGATGTTGGCGTTACGAATACGAGTAAGCATATCTGCGATAGGATCAGACATAGTCATTTGGTGTAAACCTCCTTCCCGTATATAAACTTCTTACCAGCTTGCTTTTTTTACGCCAGGAATCTGGCCTTTATAAGCTAATTCACGGAAACAAATTCTGCAAATTTTGAACTTTTGCAGTACCGAATGTGGACGACCGCAACGCTCGCAGCGTGTGTATGCACGCACTTTGAATTTCGGCGCACGTTGTTGTTTAACTTTCATCGAAGTTTTTGCCACTTTAGCCTGACACCTCCTAAACAGTTTCGGAGAATTGAACGACCGAACCTTACTTCGCGAAAGGCATTCCCAGCTGAGTCAGCAGCTCGCGGGATTCCTCATCCGTCTTTGCCGTCGTTACGATTACGATATCCATACCGCGGACTTTGTCCACCTTGTCATATTCGATCTCAGGGAAAATCAATTGGTCTTTCAGACCCAGTGTGTAGTTGCCGCGGCCGTCGAAAGCTTTGGTCGATACACCGCGGAAGTCACGAACGCGCGGAAGCGTTACGTTGAACAATTTGTCCAGGAAGTAGTACATACGTTCACCGCGAAGGGTTACCTTAACGCCGATCGGCATGTTCTCACGCAGTTTGAAGCCGGCGATAGACTTCTTGGCTTTGGTGATAACCGGTTTTTGACCGGCGATCAGTTGCATATCGTTCACAGCGGAATCAAGCACCTTCGAGTTTTGCACGGCGTCGCCTACGCCCATGTTGATAACAACCTTCTCAATTTTCGGCACTTGCATAACCGTTTTATAATTAAACTTCTGAATCAGAGCCGGCGTAATCTCGTTCAGAAAACGTTCTTTCATTCTTGCTGCCATGAAGAATTAACCTCCTTTCTTAAGCGCTATATTAGTCGATGATCTCTCCGGATCTTTTCGCTACGCGAACCTTCTTGCCGTTGTCCAGCACTTTATAACCGATACGGGTTACTTTGCCGCTCTTCGGATCGATGTGCATAACGTTGGATACGTGGATCGCAGCTTCCTGCTCGATGATGCCGCCTTGCGGATTTAACTGGTTAGGCTTCTGGTGCTTCTTCACCATGTTCACGCCTTCTACCAGTACGCGGTTTTTGCGCGGATACGCAGCGATGACGCGGCCCTTCTTGCCTTTATCTTTTCCGCTGATCACCATAACCACATCGTCTTTTTTCACGTGCAGTTTGTTGTTATGGGATTCCAGAACTTTTTTCACTCTAGGCATTTGTTACACCTCCTATGACTAGCCTTTGTAAGCATGATTATAAACGATCTCTATCGGGACCCCCGAAAAGTACCCGGTATCAGCTTCGGAGCTTCTCGTCACTTTTTGGGGAGTTTATTAGATAACTTCCGGTGCCAAGGAAACGATCTTCATGTAATCCTTGTCGCGAAGTTCGCGGGCAACTGGTCCGAAAATACGTGTTCCACGCGGGCTTCTGTCGTCTTTTACAACAACTGCTGCGTTTTCGTCAAATGCGATGTAAGATCCGTCCTTACGGCGTACAGAGCGCTTCGTGCGTACAACCACCGCTTTTACTACATCACCTTTTTTGACAACGCCGCCTGGTGTTGCTTGTTTTACCGAGCAAACGATCAGATCGCCGATAGCTGCCGTCCGACGTCCAGTACCGCCCAATACGCGGATACACATCAGTTCCTTCGCACCGGAGTTGTCAGCTACATGCAAGCGTGTAAATGGTTGAATCATTAATATTTCCTCCTTTCGGAAAAACTGTCATGTAACGCATTAGATGATAACCGCTTTTTCCACAACTTCAACCAGTCTCCAGCGTTTGTCCTTGGAGAGCGGACGAGTTTCCATGATTTTTACAGTATCGCCGATTTGGGCGGTATTGTTCTCATCATGCGCTTTGAATTTCTTGGTGTATTTAATGCGTTTGTGGTACAGATCATGCTTTTTGTAAGTTTCAACGGCAACCACGATCGTTTTGTCCATTTTGTCGCTGACAACTTTACCGATTTGCACTTTGCGCGCGTTGCGTTCTTCGCTCATAATTAGCCTCCTTCCTGATACGGATCATTCCATCCGTTTCACTTAGCTGATCCCAAGTACTCTCTCATGGATAACGGTTTTAGCACGAGCTATTTCTCTACGCACATCACGAATCCGAGTCGGGTTGTCCAGTTGGCCTGTTGCCAGTTGAAAACGCAGATTAAAGAGCTCTTCTTTGAAGCCAGCAATCTTTTGTTCAATCTCGGCAGTGGTCAAGTTGCGAAGTTCATTAGCTTTCATTTGCTTCACCACCCAATTCTTCACGTTTCACAAACTTAGTCTTAACTGGCAGCTTGTGAGAGGCAAGACGCATCGCTTCACGAGCGATTTCTTCAGACACGCCTCCGAGTTCGAACATAATCTTGCCCGGTTTAACTACGGCTACCCATTTCTCAACGTTACCTTTACCGCTACCCATCCGAACCTCGAGAGGCTTTTGAGTAATCGGCTTGTCAGGGAAAATCTTGATCCAAACTTTACCGCCCCGTTTGATGTAACGGGTCATCGCGATACGAGCCGCTTCGATTTGACGGTTAGTGATCCAAGATGGCTCCAGAGCTTGCAGTCCGAATTCGCCGAAGTTCAGCTCGGTGCCGCCTTTTGCCAGACCTTTCATGTGACCGCGTTGTTGTTTGCGGTGCTTAACACGTTTTGGTACCAACATGATTAGTTGCCTCCTTCCTTAGCAGCTTGTTTCTTAGCCGTAGGAAGTACCTCTCCACGATAGATCCATACTTTTACGCCGATCCGGCCGTAAGTTGTATGAGCTTCAGCCGTTCCGTAGTCGATATCGGCACGAAGCGTATGAAGTGGAACTGTTCCTTCGCTATAGCCTTCCGTACGAGCGATTTCGGCGCCGCCAAGACGTCCGCTGACAGAAGTTTTAATCCCTTTTGCACCGGAACGCATTGTTCTTTGGATAGCCTGCTTAAGCGCACGGCGGAACGATACGCGACGCTCCAGCTGTTGTGCGATGCTCTCGGCAACGAGAATAGCGTCCAGCTCAGGGTGTTTGATTTCATTGATATTAATGTGTACTTTCTTGCCGCCGGCGATTTGTGTAACCGCGTTGCGAAGCACTTCGACTTCAGCACCGCCCTTCCCAATAACCATACCTGGTTTAGCAGTATGAATTGTAACGTTCACACGGCTAGCCGCTCTTTCAATTTCAATACGGGAAACAGCGGAATCTTTCAGCTTGCCTTTGAGGTATTCCCGAATTTTGACGTCTTCCAGAAGAAGTGTTCCGAAATCTTTGCCTGCATACCATTTGGATTCCCAGTCACGAATAATCCCGATCCGAAGTCCGACTGGATTTACCTTTTGACCCACACGTTATCCCTCCTTATTTCTCAGATACCACCAAAGTAATGTGGCTGGTGCGTTTGTTGATCCGGCTGGCGCGACCCATCGCGCGCGGACGGAACCGTTTCATCGTTGGACCTTGGTTAACGAAAACCTCGCTGATAAACAAGTTGTTTACGTCCATCGAATAGTTGTGCTCGGCATTGGCGATCGCCGAGTTCAGCAGCTTTTCAACTACCGGGGAAGCGGATTTCGGAGTGTGGCGAAGGATAGCAATTGCCTCTCCCACCTGCTTGCCGCGAATCAAGTCAACAACCAGTTTCGCTTTACGAGCGGAAATCCGCACCGATCTTGCATGCGCTTTTGCTTGCATTGTTTTCCCTCCTCTCTAAGCAGAGAATCTGTTATTATCTTCTCGTCTTCTTATCGTCACCCGCGTGGCCTTTGTAAGTACGCGTCGGCGCGAACTCGCCCAACTTGTGACCTACCATATCTTCCGTTACGTATACAGGCACGTGTTTACGGCCGTCATACACGCCAAACGTATGTCCGATAAATTGAGGGAAAATGGTTGAGCGGCGGGACCAAGTCTTGATGACAACTTTTTTGCCCGAAACGTTCAAGTCTTCAACTTTTTTCAGCAGGTAGCCGTCGATAAAAGGCCCCTTCTTCAAACTGCGACTCATGTATGAATCCTCCCTTCATCAAATGTTCAAGCCGCGATTCGACGCTTCGCGGGTTCAAGCTCACCTAGAAGCGTCTTATTTCGTGCGGCGACGAATGATATATTTATCAGAAGCTTTGTTTTTCTTACGCGTTTTGTATCCGAGAGTCGGTTTGCCCCAAGGAGACAACGGCGATTTACGTCCGATCGGAGCGCGTCCTTCACCACCACCGTGAGGGTGATCATTCGGGTTCATAACAACACCGCGAACTTCAGGACGTTGACCCAGCCACCGGCTGCGGCCGGCTTTACCGATCTTGATCAGTTCGTGGTCTTCGTTGCCAACGGAACCGATTGTAGCACGGCATACGCTCAGAATTCTGCGAACTTCACCGGAAGAGAGACGCACGGAAACGTACTTGTCTTCTTTACCGAGCAACTGCGCTTCCGTACCGGCTGCGCGAACCAATTGGCCGCCCTTGCCAGGCTTCAGCTCAATGTTGTGGATAACTGTACCTACCGGAATGTTGGACAGCGGAAGCGTGTTACCGATTTTGATGTCCGCTGCAGGACCGGATTCGATCTTATCCCCAACTTTCAGACCTTTAGGAGCGATGATGTAACGTTTCTCTCCGTCAGCGTAGTGAATCAGGGCAATATTGGATGTGCGGTTCGGATCATACTCAATCGTAGCAACGCTGCCTGGTATGCCGTCTTTCGTCCGCTTGAAATCAATGATACGGTATTTACGCTTATGTCCACCGCCGTGGTGACGAACCGTAATTTTACCTTGGTTGTTGCGGCCCGCTTTTTTGCTCAGCGGCGCCAGCAGCGATTTCTCAGGCTGGTTTGTTGTGATTTCTTCAAACGTAGACACGGACATTCCGCGTCTTGCCGGAGAAGTCGGTTTGTACTTTTTGATTGGCACTTTGTTTCCCTCCTTGCTTTACAGGATATTATTCTACCGCTTCAAAGAACTCGAGCGGCTTGCTGTCTGGGCTGAGCTTCACGATGGCTTTCTTCCATTCCGGAGTGTAGCCGGAGTAGCGTCCATAACGTTTCAGCTTTCCAGGCACGCGCAAAGTGTTCACAGCAACGACTTTCACTTTAAAGATGGCCTCAACAGCCTGTTTGATTTCGGTCTTGTTGGCACGAATGTCCACTTCAAAAGCATATTTCAAATCGCTCATGTAGTCGGATGTGCGTTCCGTAATCACCGGACGTTTGATGATATCGCGAGGATCTTTCATTACGCGAACACCTCCTCTACCTTAGAAACTGCATCTTTGGTGATGATCAGTTTGTCGTGCGTCAGCACGTCAAGAACGTTAATGCCATCTGCAGCCAAGAACTTCACCCCAGGGATGTTGCGGGCGGATAGAGCTACATTATCGTCATAGCTAGGAGCTACGATCAGAGCTTTTTGAGCTACCTTCAGGTTGTTCAGAATGGCTACGAATTCTTTCGTCTTCGGAGCATTCAGAGTCAGGCTATCCAGCACGATGATGTTGCTCTCGATAACCTTCGAGGACAACGCGGATTTGATCGCCAGACGACGAACCTTTCTAGGCAATTTCCAGGAATAGCTACGAGGAGTCGGTCCGAAGACAACGCCGCCGCCTTTCCATTGAGGAGAACGAATCGAACCTTGGCGAGCACGGCCTGTACCTTTTTGTTTCCAAGGCTTGCGTCCGCCGCCACGAACTTCGGAACGTCCTTTAACTTTGTGTGTACCACGACGCAGGGAAGCTCTTTGCAGAAGAACCGCTTCATTCAGCACGTGAGTGTTCGGCTCGATACCGAAAATCGCGTCGCTCAGTTCAACTTCACCAACCTCGTTACCACTGATATTGAAAAGTGTTACTTTTGGCATTTCATGTTCCTCCTTTCTTCAGAAGTTATTTCTTAACGGTTTCTTTAACCTTCACGAAGCTGTTCTTAGGTCCAGGAATGGAGCCTTTCACCAGCAAAACATTACGTTCTACGTCCACTTTGACGACTTCAAGCTTTTGAATCGTCACCGTTTCATGACCCATATGTCCTGGCAGACGTTTGCCTTTAGGAACACGGTTGGCTTGGATGGAACCCATCGAACCCGGTCTTCTATGGTAACGGGAACCGTGAGCCATTGGTCCGCGGCTTTGTCCCCAGCGTTTGATAACGCCTTGGAAGCCTTTGCCTTTGGAAATTCCGGTTACGTCAACAAATTCGCCTTCTGCGAAGACGTCAGCCTTCAGCTCTTGTCCAACCTCGAGTGCCCCGAGGTCAACACCGCGAATTTCGCGAACGTAGCGCTTAGGTGTTGCATTTGCCTTCTGGGCGTGACCCTGTTCAGGCTTGTTGGTGTTTTTCTTATCGGAAAAGCCCAACTGCACTGCTTCATACCCGTCGGTATTGAGGTCTTTCTTTTGCAGTACCACACAAGGACCCGCTTCGATAACCGTAACCGCGATTACGTTACCTTCAGGAGTAAACACTTGAGTCATACCGAGTTTTTTTCCTAAGATACCTTTCATGTTGACACCTCTTTTCTTTTCCTGTTTCTAATAGAAGAATTACAATTTAATTTCGATATCTACACCGGACGGCAGGTCCAAGCGCATCAAGGCATCCACAGTTTGTGGCGTTGGATTCACAATGTCGATCAGACGCTTGTGAGTACGCATCTCGAACTGTTCACGGGAATCCTTGTACTTGTGCACCGCACGGAGAATAGTAATAACTTGTTTCTCAGTTGGCAGCGGAATCGGCCCGGATACACCTGCACCGGAACGTTTTGCCGTTTCAACGATCTTCTCAGCGGATTGATCAAGAATTCTGTGGTCGTATGCTTTCAAGCGGATACGAATTTTTTGCTTTGCCATTTTAGTCCCTCCTTCTATCGCCCAATTTATTATCGGACATACTCCGTGAAAATTTTCTGACCACTGGCTTCATGGCAAAGGAGCCGGGTGTGTCAGTAACCTCTCACATCATCGCAACGTCGCAGAACAACATTTATTATTATATAGAATCTTTTCGCCTATTGCAAGCAAAAAAATAAAACAACGCATGATTTTTTCATGCGCCGTTATGTGCAGCTTTTTTACATTATAGATTGGCTGTTGCCGACTGGAAATACTCCGCCGATGCGGCTGTCTGTGCAGTTGTCACCCCTATTCCTTCTATAGTATGGATCAGTGTCCGGATCTCTTCTTCTACCGTTACGATCTCCCGGGTGCTGCTCTGCATCGTATCCAAAATGTCGGAGAACAATTGGCTCGTCTCATCCGATTGCTGCTTGCCGCTTTCCGTCAGTTCCTGCACTTTTCGGATTTCTTCTACCACCTGTGTGGTCAGAATACCGGATTTGGCCGTCAATTCTCCGATGTGTACAACCGTGCTTTTTGTATCTTCTGCCAACCGATTGACCTCTTGGGCAACGACACTGAAGCCTCTTCCGTGCTCGCCCGCTCTTGCCGCTTCTATTGTTGCGTTAAGCGATAGTATTTTGGTCTGATCCGCAATTTCTTGGACCGCGCCGACGATCGTCTGAATTTGCTTTGAAAATTGGCTAAGCTCTTTTACCGATTGTTCCATTTCATTCGTTCTTTCAAAAATATGTCCAATCTGTCCGTTCAACCTGCTCAGCAGCTCACGTCCGTCTTTTGCCTTTTCTTGAGATTCAAGGGCTGAAAAAGCGGTACGTTGGAATGAATTATTAACTTCATTACTGCTTGTAACCAATTGCTCGATCGCTGCATTTGTATCAATACTGAGATCGACCAATTCGCCGCTGAATTCGGCAATTTTCTGTTTCAACTCATTTTTTACAATTTCATATTGCTCTTCTTTTTCTCTGATATTCTCTTTTTCGTAGGCTTCCAGAACGAGCTGCTGTTCCAGATTCAAAAGTTTGGTCAGAGTTTGTACCATTTTAAGCCGTTCCGCATCATTAAATGCTTCTTTATAGATAACACCGATAAATACATTTTGCAGATTTTGAAAAGCGGACAAGTACCACTTCGGCTCCAAACCGACCTTCTTATGAATATTTGCGATAACCAGCCGTTTCATTATGTAACGATTGTCCACACTGCCGTCAAAAATTTCGACGATATGTTCTCGCAGAGTTTGCTTCAGCCTGTCGATACTGCTGTGCTTGACAATGATCTGTTCCAGCTTACCCACATCAACCACTGAGCTATAAAAATGGTCGGTAATCTCGTTAATATTCCGTACTATCGCAGGCTTCATTCTGCGCAGCAGCTCCAGGTCATCATCAGTCAAGACTATCATTCTCATCTGTTCATTCAATTCTTCCTGACCTTGTATCGAATGATGAGATTCTGAACCCGGGGCTCGTTCGCTGGCAAGCAGGAAGGAATAAGGTTCATAGGGCTCCACTCTCTTCTTTTGAAAAGATAAACCATGTAAAAAAGCAAACGGACATTTCCCCATACAGATCCCCCCATATAATCTATATTTCTTGATACATATTTCTATTACGGCCTAGTATTTCTGGCTTTATGTCGTTTTGAGTCGAAATGGGTTGAAATATGGTTGTATTTATATCTTCGGCATTTTATGTAATTTGTTGAATACACGAGTTAAATTATTTTTAAATTTTTATTATTAATAGTATTTAGAAAATATAAATAAAAAAACAGGAACCCTTCATTATGAAGAGTCCCTGCTTGTAAGTCCTTATCTTCCTCTTAAAGAGTAAGAGTCCGAACTTATTTTTGGATTGTAGCTACAGTACCGGCTCCAACTGTACGGCCGCCTTCACGAATGGAGAACTTCGTTCCTTCTTCGATAGCGATCGGGGAAATCAGTTGAACAGTTACTGTGATGTTGTCGCCAGGCATTACCATTTCAGTACCTTCTGGCAGGTTGATGATACCTGTTACGTCAGTTGTACGGAAGTAGAACTGAGGACGGTATCCAGTGAAGAAAGGCTTATGACGGCCACCTTCTTCTTTGGTCAGGACGTAGATTTGAGCAGTGAACTCAGTGTGTGGCTTAACGGAAGCCGGTTTAGCCAATACTTGTCCACGTTCGATTTGGTTACGGTCAACACCACGAAGCAGAGCGCCGATGTTGTCGCCAGCTTGAGCGGAGTCAAGCAGTTTACGGAACATTTCAACGCCGGTAACGACGGATTTCTTCGTTTCTTCTTGGATACCAACGATTTCAACTTCGTCGCCCACTTTAACCGTTCCGCGTTCTACGCGGCCAGTTGCCACGGTACCGCGGCCAGTGATGGAGAATACGTCCTCGACAGGCATAAGGAAAGGCTTGTCAGTGTCGCGTTCTGGCAGCGGAATGTAAGTGTCGATCGTTTCGAACATTTCAACGATCTTGGCAGCCCATTCGCCGTCAGGGTTTTGCAGAGCTTCACGAGCGGAACCGCGAGTGATTGGAGTGTCATCGCCCGGGAATTCATATTCGTTCAGCAGGTCGCGAACTTCCATTTCAACCAGTTCCAGAAGCTCTTCGTCTTCAACCATGTCGCATTTGTTCAGGAATACGACGATGTAAGGAACGCCTACTTGGCGGGACAGCAGGATGTGCTCGCGAGTTTGCGGCATTGGGCCGTCAGCTGCGGATACAACCAGGATAGCGCCGTCCATTTGCGCTGCGCCGGTGATCATGTTTTTAACATAGTCGGCGTGTCCAGGGCAGTCTACGTGTGCGTAGTGACGGTTAGGAGTTTCATATTCAACGTGAGCTGTGGAGATGGTGATACCACGTTCGCGCTCTTCCGGAGCTTTGTCGATTTGGTCGAATGCTACAGCGGCACCGCCGTATTTTTTGGACAATACAGTTGTGATTGCAGCAGTCAGAGTCGTTTTACCATGGTCGACGTGACCGATAGTACCGATGTTAACGTGCGGTTTAGTACGTTCAAACTTAGCCTTTGCCATTTGAACAGTTCCTCCTTAATATGGGTTCTTAATTATTGGAGCCGTCCGATCTTTAGCTGACTCTATGATGACTGAAAGGAACCAATCGGACGGCAAGTAAAACATGGATTACTCTGCGCCTTTGTTCTTAGCCACGATCTCGTCCGCAATGGATTTAGGAACTTCTTCGTAATGAGAGAGTTCCATCGAGAATACGCCGCGGCCTTGTGTACCGGAACGCAGGGTAGTGGAATAACCGAACATTTCAGAAAGAGGCACTTTCGCACGGATAATTTGGGCTCCGGCGCGGGAATCCATACCTTCGATCCGTCCGCGGCGGGAGTTCAGCATACCCATAACATCGCCCATGTATTCCTCAGGCACTGTTACTTCCACTTTCATGATTGGCTCAAGCAGGACAGGCTTACACTTGTCTTTGGCTGCTTTAAGCGCCATCGAGCCGGCGATTTTGAACGCCATTTCGTTGGAGTCGACATCATGGTATGAACCGTCAACGATGGTTGCTTTGACATCAACGAGCGGGAAGCCGGCGATAACGCCGTTCTTCATTTGCTCTTCAATACCTGCAAGCGCAGGGGCAATGTATTCTCTCGGTACGGAACCGCCGACAACCTTACTTTCGAACTGGCTACCGGTACCTGCCTCGAGAGGCTCGAATTCAACCCATACGTGACCGTACTGACCACGACCGCCGGACTGACGAACGAACTTGCCTTCGACGCGGGCCGGAGCTCTGAATGTCTCACGGTAAGCAACCTGGGGTTTACCAACGTTGGTCTCCACTTTGAATTCACGACGCATACGGTCGATGATGATATCCAAGTGAAGCTCGCCCATACCGGCAAGAATCGTTTGTCCCGTTTCTTCATCGGTGTGCGCGCGCAGCGTCGGGTCTTCCTCAGTAAGTTTGCCGAGAGCAACGCCCATTTTGTCTTGGTCGGCCTTCGTCTTAGGTTCAACTGCGATCTCGATAACCGGATCCGGGAAGTTCATCGATTCGAGAATAACCGGATTCTTCTCATCACACAGTGTATCACCTGTTCCGGTGTCTTTCAAACCTACGGCTGCAGCGATGTCGCCGGAATATACAATAGAGATTTCCTGGCGGCTGTTCGCGTGCATTTGCAGGATACGTCCGATACGCTCACGTTTACCTTTTGTGGCATTCAGAACGTAAGATCCGGACTCCAGAATACCAGAATATACGCGGAAGAACGTCAGCTTACCAACATAAGGGTCAGTCATGATTTTAAATGCCAGCGCGGAGAACGGCTCTTCGTCCGAAGAGTGACGCTCGGCTTCCGTACCATCTTCAAGATGACCTTTGATCGATGGAACATCGATCGGAGCCGGCAGGAAGTCGATAACAGCGTCCAGCATCAGCTGAACCCCTTTGTTACGGTAAGAAGAACCGCAGATTACCGGAAAAATCTTAACTTCCACTACGCCTTTGCGCAGTGCAGCCTTGATTTCGTCAATGGTAATCTCTTCGCCTTCCAGGTACTTCATGGTCAGATCTTCGTCGAGTTCCGCAACTTTCTCAATGAGCTCGTTGCGCAGCTCTTCGACTTGATCCAGGAATTCGGACGGGATATCCGTCACTTCAATATCACGGCCAAGATCGTCTTTGTACATATGGGCTTTTTGCTCGATCAGGTCGATGATACCGATAAAGTCGTTCTCGGCACCGATCGGCAGTTGAATGGCAACCGCATTTGCTTGCAGACGCTCGCGCATATCCTTAACTACGTTAAGGTAATCCGCTCCGATGATATCCATTTTGTTAACATAGGCGATCCGGGGAACGCCATAACGGTCAGCCTGTCTCCAAACAGTTTCAGACTGAGGCTCAACGCCCTCTTTTGCACTGAAAACGCCTACTGCCCCGTCCAATACACGAAGGGAACGTTCAACTTCAACGGTGAAGTCAACGTGTCCCGGGGTGTCGATGATGTTGACGCGGTGACCTTTCCACGCAGCAGTGGTAGCGGCGGAAGTAATCGTAATTCCGCGCTCCTGCTCTTGCTCCATCCAGTCCATCGTTGCCGCACCTTCGTGAACTTCACCGATTTTGTGCGTACGGCCTGTATAGAAAAGAATCCGTTCTGTGGTGGTTGTCTTACCGGCGTCAATATGCGCCATGATCCCGATATTACGTGTATTTTTCAAGGAGAACTCTCTTGCCATGAATGGGATCTCCCTTCAAAATTGAAGTTATTTGATTGACCTTGATCCTACCAGCGGTAGTGAGCGAATGCTTTATTCGCTTCGGCCATTTTGTGCGTGTCTTCGCGTTTCTTAACGGAAGCGCCTGTGTTATTGGAAGCATCGATAATCTCAGCCGCCAAACGCTCTTCCATCGTCTTCTCACCGCGGTTGCGGGAGTAGTTCACGAGCCAACGTAATCCCAGGGAAGTACGTCTCTCCGGTTTAACTTCGATCGGCACTTGGTAGTTCGCGCCGCCGACACGGCGGGCTTTAACTTCGAGAACCGGCATGATGTTCTTGATGGCTGCTTCAAATACTTCCATTGGGTCTTTCCCCGTACGTTCTTCGATCAACTTGAACGCGTTGTACAGAATGCTTTGAGCGACACCTCTTTTACCATCCAGCATTACACGGTTAATCAAACGAGTAACCAGTTTGCTGTTATACACCGGATCCGGCAGTACGTCTCTTTTGGAAACTGGACCTTTGCGTGGCATGGATATCCCCCTTTCGTTAGATTGTTCTTATTCGTTCATTTAATTATTTCTTAGCTTTCGGACGTTTCGCGCCGTATTTGGAGCGGGATTGCATCCGGTTGTTCACGCCTGCTGTATCCAGCGCGCCGCGAACGATGTGGTAACGAACACCCGGAAGGTCTTTAACCCGGCCTCCGCGAATCAGCACCACGCTGTGCTCTTGCAGGTTATGTCCGATACCCGGAATATAAGCTGTCACCTCTACGCGGTTCGTCAAGCGAACACGGGCATATTTACGAAGTGCAGAGTTCGGTTTCTTCGGAGTCATAGTACCTACGCGAGTGCACACACCGCGTTTTTGCGGAGCACTCAAATCCGTAGCCTCACGCTTCAGGGCGTTGAATCCTTTTTGCAGTGCAGGCGATTTCGATTTTTCGATCTTGGCTTGACGGCCTTTACGAACCAATTGATTGATAGTTGGCATTGTTGTGCCACCCCCTTCCTCTAATAATGATCTCTTATAAACCTTCTCGCTAAGCCCACAGACCCAGGCGGTTCATAAAAGAACAAATGAAAAGTCTTTGCCACCGGAGTTACTCTCACGACACAAAAACAGTTCTTCACGCTATTATTTTAAGACGGCTGCCATTGCAGCGCCCACTTCGATTCCGCAGGCCTTGCCCAACTGCTGCATCGTATCGACATAAGTCAACTTGACGCCATGCTTATCGCAAAGACTAACGATTCTTGAAGTAAGCCTGGGATCTCCGTCTTCCGCCACATAGACTTCTGCGGCCTGGCCCATCTCCACCGCTTTGACGGTTTGCTTGGTGCCGATCTTGATCTGAGCGTCCCGTAGTCCTCTATCATCAGTCATTACAAAACCCTCCAATGAACAAAGATAACAAGGATACTCACGCACCTATAACATATTATCACTGCCGCCAAACGGTGTCAAGAAAATCTCAAAAATATTTCACTGCAGACTTCTGCGCCGGGCTTAAAAAAGATAGCACCGGCGCAGATAGTCCAACAGAGAATTTTTGCTTTATTCAGCCGGAACAGTTTCCAAAGCTTCCTCTTCGCTTTGCTCTTCTTCCGGATTGACCAATTTGACATTACGGTAGCGGTTCATGCCCGTTCCGGCAGGAATCAGCTTACCGATAATAACATTCTCCTTGAGGCCGAGCAACTGGTCGACTTTGCCTTTGATGGCCGCATCGGTCAGCACGCGCGTGGTCTCCTGGAACGATGCTGCGGAAAGGAAGGAGTCTGTTTCCAGCGACGCTTTCGTAATACCGAGCAGCACAGGCTTCGCAACCGCCGGCTCTTTGCCGGACAGGATGACTTCCTTATTCGCCGCTTCGTATTCATGGATATCCGCAAAGGAGCCAGGCAGCAGGTTAGTGTCACCGGCATCAATGATGCGGATTTTGCGCAGCATTTGTCTAATCATGACCTCAACGTGCTTGTCGTTGATTTCTACGCCCTGGTTCCGGTATACGCGCTGAACTTCCTGGAGGATATAGTTCTGCACGCCGCGGATCCCCTTGATGCGCAGCATTTCTTTCGGATCGATGGAACCGTCGGTCAGTTCGTCACCAGCCTCGACCTCATCTCCTTCGCTTACGCGGAGACGTGATCCGTAGGTAATCGAGTAGACTTTCGATTCCGCTTCACCCTGAACCTCGATTTCGCGGCGGTCCTTCGCTTCGCGAATTTCCTTCACGACGCCGTCGATTTCACTGATGGTCGCTTGCCCTTTCGGGTTACGCGCCTCAAACAGCTCCTGGATACGCGGAAGACCTTGCGTGATATCATCGCCCGCAACGCCCCCGGTATGGAACGTACGCATAGTAAGCTGTGTTCCCGGTTCACCGATGGACTGTGCGGCGATAATGCCGACGGCTTCGCCGATCTCAACGTGCTTACCGGTCGCCAGGTTGCGTCCGTAGCACTTCTTGCAGACACCGTGACGGGCACGGCAGCTCAGTACGGAGCGGATTTGCAGCTTACCTACGCCGGCTTTGACGATCTCTTCCGCTTTATCGGAATCAATCAGATCATTGCGATGCACAATGATTGCGCCTGTTTCAGGATGGCGGACGGTCTCGAAGCAGTAGCGGCCTTCAATACGGTCATACAGATCCTCGATAACCTCTTTGCCGTCTTGGATACGGCTAACGGTAAATCCTTTGTCGGTGCCGCAATCATCCTCACGGACGATTACGTCCTGGGCCACGTCTACGAGACGGCGTGTCAGGTAACCGGAGTCAGCGGTACGAAGCGCCGTATCCGCCAGACCTTTCCGCGCTCCGTGAGTAGAGATAAAGTACTCGAGGACGGTCAGACCTTCGCGGAAGTTCGCCTTGATCGGCAGTTCGAAAATCCGGCCCGATGGCGTCGCCATCAGTCCGCGCATGCCGCCAAGCTGGGTGATCTGCGATTTGTTACCCCGAGCTTTGGAGTCAACCATGAGCATGATGGAATTGAAACGGTCCATCGATTTCATAAGCACGTTCGTCAGATCGTCTTTCGTCTTGGACCAGATCTCAATGACGCGGTCATACCGCTCTTCATTAGTAATGAGACCGCGGCGGTATTGCTTGGCAACAACGTCGACCTTCTCCTCGGATTCCTTCAGAATGGCTTTCTTCTCTTCAGGAACGATTACGTCCGATACAGCGATCGTTACACCCGCACGGGTAGAGTAGGTAAAGCCAAGCTGCTTGATTTTATCCAGAATGACCGATGTTTTGGTCGTATGGTAAATTTCGAAACAGCGGGCGATAATCGAGCCGAGATATTCTTTGCCGACAGCGCCAGCGATCGGAACCGCATCGATCAGTTCATGGATATTGGCGCCTTTTTCGTAAATGAAATATTTCTCGGGCGTGCCTTGCAGCAGATTGTCGCGTGTCGCTTCGTTGATGTAAGGGAAGCTTGCCGGGAAAATTTCGTTGAAAATAATTTTGCCGACGGTTGTGATCAGCATAGCGGTCTGCTGCTTCTCGGTGAAGCTGGTCTTATTAAGCGCCTTGACCGGAATGGCTACGCGCGCATGAAGACCGGCAGTGCCGCGCTGATAAGCGGAAACCGCTTCGTTCACGGTACGGAGAATCATGCCGCTGCCCTTTTCTTCCTTGTTGTCCATGGTCAGATAGAAGGAACCAAGAACCATATCCTGGGAAGGGGTAACGACTGGCTTGCCGTCCTTCGGGTTCAAAATGTTGCCGGACGCCAGCATCAGGATGCGTGCTTCCGCCTGCGCTTCCGCAGAGAGCGGAACGTGCACGGCCATTTGGTCACCGTCAAAGTCAGCGTTGTACGCCGTACATACGAGCGGATGAAGACGAATGGCATGGCCTTCTACCAGAATCGGTTCAAACGCTTGAATACCGAGACGGTGAAGCGTGGGGGCACGGTTCAGCAGAACCGGATGCTCCTTGATGACTTCTTCAAGCACATCCCAAACTTCCGGGCTTACGCGCTCGACTTTGCGTTTCGCGCTCTTAATGTTGTGGGCAAGTCCTTTGTTAACCAGTTCCTTCATGACGAACGGCTTAAACAGTTCCAGCGCCATTTTCTTAGGAAGGCCGCATTGGTACATTTTCAAGTAAGGACCTACGACGATAACGGAACGGCCGGAGTAGTCGACCCGTTTACCGAGCAGGTTCTGACGGAAACGGCCCTGCTTACCTTTCAGCATATGGCTGAGCGATTTCAGCGGACGGTTGCCTGGGCCCGTTACCGGGCGGCCGCGGCGGCCGTTGTCGATCAGAGCATCGACGGCTTCCTGAAGCATCCGTTTCTCGTTCTGCACGATGATATCCGGAGCGCCAAGGTCAAGCAGTCTTTTCAGACGGTTATTGCGGTTGATTACGCGGCGGTACAAGTCGTTCAGGTCAGACGTAGCGAAACGTCCGCCGTCTAGCTGTACCATAGGACGCAGTTCCGGCGGAATAACCGGGAGAACGTCCATGATCATCCAGTCGGGCTTGTTGCCGGAGTTGCGGAAAGCTTCGATCACTTCAAGGCGCTTGATCGCACGGTTCCGGCGTTGGCCTTGAGCGGTGCGCAGCTCTTCCTTAAGGAATTCCAGCTCTTTTTCGATATCAAGATCCTGAAGCAGCTTCTTGACCGCTTCCGCGCCCATGCTCGCTTGGAAGCCGTAGCCGTACTTCTCGCGGTAGCTGCGGTATTCCTTCTCGGACAGCAGCTGTTTCTTCTCCAGAGGCGTATCGCCGGGATCGGTTACGACATAAGATGCGAAGTAAATAATCTCTTCCAGCGATCTCGGAGACATATCAAGCGCGAGACCCATGCGGCTCGGAATGCCTTTAAAATACCAGATATGCGAAACCGGAGCAGCCAGCTCAATATGGCCCATACGCTCACGGCGCACTTTGGCGCGTGTGACTTCGACGCCGCAGCGGTCGCAGACTACGCCTTTATAACGGACGCGTTTGTATTTGCCGCAATGACACTCCCAGTCTTTTTGCGGTCCGAAGATCCGTTCGCAGAAAAGACCCTCTTTTTCCGGCTTGAGTGTGCGATAGTTGATGGTTTCCGGTTTCTTAACCTCTCCGCGGGACCAAGAACGAATCTTCTCCGGGGAAGCCAGCCCGATTTTCATGAATTCAAAATTGTTTACGTCCAACAAGGAGCAACCCTCCTTAACCTGATCCTGATTTGGTGCCGCCGTTCCTCTCCCTACTCCTTGCAGCGGGAGAAGCTGCGGTCATATACAACGGAAGGCCACCCCGCGAAAGGATGGCGCTGCCGCTTTATTCTTATCCTCAGCAGTTCAGCGTCGCCGCAGAGCACTTAATCTCTAAGAGCCGCTTCACTGTATGGGGAAAATTTATTCCACTCCGACTTCCGCACCTTCCAGATTGAGGCTCAGCTTGTCGCTTGAAGTCTCATCCTCGTCGTCCAGTTCTTTCATTTCGATCTCCTGCTCGTCACCGCTCAGGATTTTGACGTCCATACCGAGAGACTGAAGCTCTTTGATCAATACTTTGAAGGACTCAGGAACGCCCGGCTCCGGCACATTCTCGCCTTTGACAATGGATTCATATGTCTTCACCCGTCCGACAACGTCATCGGATTTAACAGTCAGAATCTCTTGCAGCGTATAGGCGGCGCCGTATGCTTCAAGCGCCCATACTTCCATCTCGCCGAAGCGCTGTCCGCCGAATTGGGCTTTACCGCCGAGCGGCTGCTGCGTAACGAGCGAGTATGGTCCTGTGGAACGGGCATGGATTTTATCGTCTACCATGTGCGCCAGCTTGATCATGTGCATGACGCCGACCGTAACTTCACGCTCAAAACGTTCGCCTGTCCGTCCGTCATACAGGATGGTCTTACCATTACGCTGCATGCCGGCTTCTTCCATCGTGTCGAACACGTCATACTCACGCGCTCCATCGAATACCGGGGTTGCGACGTGGATGCCCAGACGCATGGCGGCGAACCCGAGATGGACCTCAAGCACCTGCCCGATGTTCATCCGCGAAGGAACGCCCAGCGGGTTGAGCACAACCTGTACCGGTGTTCCATCCGGCAGGAATGGCATGTCTTCTTCAGGCAGAATACGGGCTACGACACCCTTGTTGCCGTGACGTCCGGCCATTTTATCGCCCTCGGAGATTTTACGCTTCTGAGCGATATAGACACGAACCAACTGGTTGACGCCAGGAGGCAGCTCGTCGCCGTTCTCGCGAGTAAACACTTTGACGTCGACGATGATACCGTCACTACCGTGAGGAACACGGAGGGAGGTATCCCGCACTTCGCGGGCTTTCTCACCGAAGATCGCGTGCAGCAGGCGTTCTTCCGCCGTCAGTTCCGTCACGCCTTTTGGCGTAACCTTGCCGACGAGAATATCGCCAGCGCTGATTTCCGCACCGATCCGGATAATGCCGCGCTCATCCAAATTACGAAGGGCTTCTTCGCCTACGTTTGGAATGTCACGCGTAATCTCTTCCGGTCCGAGCTTCGTATCCCGCGCTTCGGATTCGTACTCCTCAATATGGATCGAAGTATATACGTCCTCTTTCACCAGCTTCTCGCTCAGCAGGATAGCATCCTCGTAGTTGTAGCCTTCCCAAGTCATAAACGCAACGACTACGTTACGGCCAAGAGCCAATTCGCCCATCTCCGTGGAAGGACCGTCCGCCAGAATGTCACCTTTCTTGACGATATCGCCTCTCTTAGCGAGAGGACGCTGGTTAATGCAAGTTCCTTGGTTCGAACGCATAAATTTGTGTAATTTATATTTAACGATGTCGCCTTTAACTTCTTTGCCTTCTACAGTCTCAACACGCCGCAGCCAGATTTCGTTGGCAGAAGAGCGCTCGATGATACCGTCATATTTGGAGACGATACATACGCCCGAATCTTTTGCCGATTTATGCTCCATTCCCGTACCGACAAGCGGCGCTTTCGGAATGAGCAGCGGAACGGCCTGACGCTGCATGTTGGAACCCATCAGCGCGCGGTTGGAGTCATCGTTCTCAAGGAACGGAATGAGCGCCGTCGCGACGGATACAACCTGTTTAGGCGAAACGTCCATGTAATCCACTCGGTTGCTCGGCATTGTCGTGATGTTGTCGGACAGCTTGTTGTAACGAACGATAACCATCTCATCCGCAAACGCGCCTTCCTCCGTCAACTCGGCATTCGCCTGAGCGACTACGTAATTATCTTCTTCGTCTGCCGTGAGGTAATCGATTTGTTCCGTGACCTGACCCGTCTTCGGATCGACCCAACGGTACGGCGCTTCAATAAAGCCGTATTCGTTAATGCGGGCGAAAGTGGACAAGGAGTTGATCAGACCGATGTTTGGACCTTCCGGGGTCTCGATCGGACACATCCGGCCGTAGTGACTGTGATGGACGTCGCGCACCTCAAAGCCCGCGCGTTCACGTGTCAGACCGCCCGGACCGAGCGCAGACAGACGGCGTTTATGCGTCAGCTCCGCAAGCGGGTTCGTCTGGTCCATAAACTGCGACAGCTGGGAGCTTCCGAAGAACTCCTTGATCGACGCGATAACCGGACGGATATTAATCAACGCCTGCGGCGTGATCGCATTCGCGTCCTGAATCGACATTCTCTCCCGCACCACGCGTTCCATCCGGGAAAGACCGATACGGAACTGGTTCTGCAGAAGCTCGCCCACGGAACGCAGGCGGCGGTTGCCCAAGTGGTCGATATCATCGGTGTTGCCGATACCGTGCAGAAGATTAATAAAGTAGCTGATCGAGGAAATAATATCAGCCTGAGTGATATGCTTGACCGATTTGTCGATATTGCCGTTGGCGATCAGCTTAATCACTCGTCCTTCTTCAATCGGGGAGAACACCTCCACCGTTTGGAGAGGAATGTCTTCACTATCCAGAACGCCGCCGCTTACGCGGTAGGTCTTGGCAGCCATATTTTTCTCGAAATACGGCAGGCGG
>NZ_ASSD01000661.1 GCF_000520715.1 Paenibacillus zanthoxyli JH29 | reverse complement strand
CCAGCCCGGGCGGCCGTAGCCGTCGAATTGGCTCGCCACGCCGTAACGTTCCGCGATATAGCTGGTTTTCCGGTAACCGTACGGCCAGTTCAGCTTGCTCGTAGGATACTGATCATGACTTTCGAGATTCGTGTAAGGGCCGTCACGGTCGGCCACCGCCGATTGAATGGGGTCGGGGATGCGGTAAGACGAAACCGCCGCAACTATGGAATACATCCCTTCCGGATAATTTAATTCATTTACCAAAAGTCGGGGCTGCTCTTCTCCCCCAAAATACAGCCATCCCATGATCGTCCCGGCTGCGCCGAGTTTGGGACTCATCCCCATATAATCGCGATTCGTGGAAGACACCCAGTACCCGTCTACCCACTCGGCGGCCGTATTGGCCTGCATCCAGTCGAGCGCCATTTTGGCTTTTTGCTTCATTTGCGGATCGTCGGCCAAATCATGCAGCATCAGCAGGCATTCGACATAGAGCGCCCAATACGTGGTAGAGTCGTATTCCTTCATGCCATACTTCACGAACCGCTGCAGCATCTCGCTGATGTCCCGTTCGGCGAACGCTTTCGTCGCCTGCGCCTTGCTCCATTCCGGCCACGTCTGCGCAACCAGGTAGCCGGCCGTTCGGAATTCGAGGAAGTGGTTCTCCGTGCTTCCATTATTGGAATAGTCGGCAGCCAGCATATTCGCCTTAACTTTCTCTCTGAGAGATTCGGGGTATAGGTGGCCGTATTTCAAATAGGTGTCGATATTGGCCGTGTAGTAAAACATGGACGCGCCTGCGAAATTATTGTTAATGCTGGCGATGTAGTCCAATGCCGTTTCGACATCCACACCCAGCTCGAACCGCGCTTGCGCGTGATAAACGGCCTCCTTTACCCACAATGTCCGGTTAGTCTGTGTAGGTTTGCTCGACGCCAGGGTTTGCAGGATGTACTCCGCCCGTTCTTCAAAGTCCGTTCGCTCGGAGGCCGGCTTACGGACGGCAAAATAGGTCATCCTCGCATTGTTCTGGTTGTGCGTCTCCTGTACGTCTGCACTGGCCTTGGCTTGCAGGGCATAGGTGCCTATAGAAGCCGTCCAGGAGGCCGTTCCGGTCACGGATACTGTCTCGCCCGGCTCTAGACTCCCTGTATACACCGCTTCGGTTACCGCCGTATCACTGACAGCCGGATTCAATGTGAAATCCACCCGAATGTTCGATTCCGCCAAGGTTCCCGTTCCGTCGTTGCACACGACCGCACTGAAAGTGACTTCATCCCCCGGCTCGGGCGCAGATGGAGACAGGTGAATCGAGGATACCGAAAGGTCAGGCAGCTCCGGCGAAACAAGATTCGGATCTTGGTAAACTTCCGGTTCTGTAAATTGAATGCCGCTCGGATTGGAGTTTGACGTCCCCGTAAATCGAGCATACCCCAAGTCAGCAGCGGCCGATTCCCACTGTGTGGAAAGATCGCCGTCGTTCGCATTGGCGGCGACCCGTCCAACGGAAGTAACCTCGGAGGTCGCGGTGATCGGCTTGCTATGGGCCAGTTCCTTGCCCAGCGTCACCAATGCAGCGGATGTCTCCGTTTGTGAATTCCCTTGCTCCATGATGTCCGGTTCCGAGCCAATTACGCCTTTCTGATCAGGAACGCCGCCGTTTTTCGGCTCCGCCGTCGCACTATCGGCATTAAACAAAATCGCGATGACGAGCAGAACAGAACAGCATTTGCTTATTTTCATACTTCTCCTCCTCATCATCCTTATAAGTGGCTGCTTCAGACGGAATGGCCGCGGCTGCTTCGCCTGCAAAACACGGACGGCGACATAAGCGAGATCAGCGTTGTCAATGCGGCCGTCTTGTTCATATCGAGATTCGGAACATAGCCTGCCTCTCCCTCGCTGGCGCCGAGCGCTCTGGCGATCGCGACAAGCGCATTTGAACGCGGCACCGAGCCCGTAATGGCATAGGAATCCGCCACCGCAATTCGGATAGGTGCCGTCCGATCCGGCCGTCGTCACAGCCCGGCTGTCGGAGATGGCGATACCGTCCGTTGCCAGTATCGCGCGGTCATCCTGCTGCCGAGATGTAAAGACGATCCGCAGCAAATCGGCATTGCCGTCGATCCCCTGAACCCCGCCCAATCTGCTGGCGGCAATGCGCAGCTCGCCTCCCTGATCCGAGTACATCAGAAAGCCCTCGCCGTTTGCGCCGCTTTTCCGCAAAGGCTCAAGCAGTTCCAGCGACTTAAACTCAAACAAACTCGAATCGCAGTCGATGTCCAACTCGATGCCGTAGAGGTCGCCGGCCTCCTCAACCGCAACGGTCAGCGCTGTGTCCTCGCCGACTTCCACAATGCTTTTGTCCGCTTCCAGCTTGATCTTCGCGCCGTCCGCCAGCGGCTCATTACCGCCCTGCGCTTTCATCAGCGTGAAAGCCCATTGTGATCGAATCAGGATGCAACACATTTTCTAACGTACGTTTTTCGCGTTCTTTGGAAGAGTATAGACAGAACCTTTCCCACTGCAATTATACATGAGAGAGTATATAGAGAAGTATGTAAACTTTGATTGGTTTGTCGGTCTAGATCAGGAAGGCAAGAAGAAGTTCAACGGTTTAACAATTTTGCAAAAGCCAATTCCTAAGCTATAGATTTACTGTCAGGTGCCTTTATAGAAGAGGATGAAATAAGAAGTATGAATTAGGGAAGTAGCCAATATAGTAGGTGTGCCGGTTGGACAGATTGTAGATCCCCCCACTCCGGCACATCGATTATTTAGACTACTATATAGACAATTTCAGGATAGACAGTCGCTGTTTTTGTTGTGCTAACGTTTCTTGCTAAGGAAACATGGATTAGTTTGCGCTGCTTGCTGCGGCACGATGTCTTTTCTGAATGGAATGCATCCCCATGATCACCGCTACAAGCTCGTAAGTATCCAAATGATCACATTGATTGTTCAGAAGATATGCCCCTGAAGAAAACCAGTCGTTCACTTGTCTAAAACTGGCAATGATTTCGGTTTCATCGGATATCTCATATTCTCTTGAAAATGCCGGTGAACTAATCTCGTAACTCCCTCGTCCTTCGGTTTCATACGTGAATTTCTTTGTGAACAGTGCAAACCTGCTTCGAAGCGCACCTAAGAGTTCTCCACCTTGACCGGTAACCTCCCATTTGTTAGAGAAGAATGGAAAATGTCCTTTGCACAGCAGCTGGCCATTCTGCCCATACACGTCGATTGCAGAACCAAAAGTACTCTTCAAATCTATATGACCTGCATTCTCTTCCTGTTCATTCAGAATCTCCGTAACACCGGCATTAAAAAAATTATCCCGAAAATATAAATTCATTAACCTCGCCTCCTTTGAACACAATACGGTACAGAGGATTCAGGGTTACATTTATCTAAAAAGCCGAGAAGATTCCTTCCTCTATAGGGAGGAGATGAATCGGTGGTTT
>NZ_ASSD01000660.1 GCF_000520715.1 Paenibacillus zanthoxyli JH29 | reverse complement strand
CCACTGCATCGGCGTGCGCCCCTGATCCCGGCTCCTTTTTGCCAGATGGTTCAGGATGTCAGCTTCGGGTCTGCCAAGGGCCATTTCGTGAGCGTGAAAATTGTTGCTTTCAATATCCCGGTACTCCTCAATTGATGCAAAATGATGATTGGTCATGCCAATCTCTTGCCCTTGATAAATAAAAGGAGTGCCCCGCATCAGGAAATAGTAGGCGGCCAGCATTTTAGCCGATTCCTCGCGGTAACGCCCGTCGCTGCCGAATTTGGAAACCGAACGGACATGGTCGTGGTTCTCCATGAAGAGCGCCATCCATCCCCTATCAGCCGTCTCCGTCTGCCATTTGGACAGCGCATGCTTGAAGTCGGTCAGCTTCCAGGAATGATAGATTCCCTTAGCCGTCGGTTTGACGTCCAGGTCCACATGATCAAATTGAAAAATCATATTAAAAACGCCGTTCTGCTCATCCACATAATCATGAATCTGCTCAATCGGAACGCCAGGCGCCTCCGCGACGGTCATCACATTGCGCGGCTCCAGCACCTCCCGTTTCATTTCGTGCAGAAAATCCAGAATGCCGGGTTGATTCAGGCAGGCTTCAGCAAGCGGAGCATAACGGCGGCCCTCTTCTGTCTTCAAATTCGGAAACCGCTGATCCTTTTTAATAAAGGTAATCGCGTCGATGCGAAATCCGGCAATCCCCTTGTCGATCCACCATTCCATCATGGCGAAAATATTCCGGCGAACCTCCGGGTTCTCCCAGTTCAGATCCGGCTGCTTTCTGGAAAAACAGTGCAGATAATATTCCTGCGTGTTCTCGTCATACTCCCAGGCGGAGCCCCCGAAATTCGATTCCCAGTTGGTCGGTTCCGCCCCGCCCGAGCCCGGCTTCCATATATACCAGTCGCGCTTCGGATTGTCTTTGGAGCTGCGGGATTCCACGAACCAAGCATGTTCATCCGAGGTATGGTTTGCCACCAGATCCATGATAATGCGTATGCCGAGGGCTTCCGCTGTGGTGATCAGTTCCAGCATATCTTCCATTGTTCCATATTCAGCCTGCATTTTATAAAAATCTCGGATATCGTACCCGTTATCATCGTTGGGCGAGTCGTAAACCGGGCAGATCCAAATGACGTCGATGCCCAAATCGCTCAAATAGCCGAGCCGGTTAATAATTCCGCGCAGATCCCCGACTCCGTCTCCGCCCGAATCCTGAAAGCTCCGGGGATAAATCTGATACACGACACTTTCCTTCCACCAATTGCGGTCTCTAATCTCCATAACTCCACTCTTCCTTCAGCAAACTTATTTAATAGCGCCCTGGCTGACACCCCGGATAATATAACGCTGCCCGAACAGGTAAGCGACCAGAATAGGCAGGATGGTGAGCAGCAGCGCGGGAATCAGCAGCTCCCAGTTGTTCATATACGTTCCGTTAAAGACCTTCATTTTGATCGGCATGGTGAAATCCTGGTCTTTCGTAAGCACAAGAGACGGCAGCAAGTAGTCGTTCCAGATCCAGAGCACGTTCAGAATGGCGATCGTCACCGAGGTTGGAGCAAGCATAGGCAGCACAATTTTGAAAAAGGTCTGCGCCCGCGTGCAGCCATCCAGCAGCGAAGCTTCTTCAAGCTCATAAGGTATCGACTTTACGAATCCGTGATACATGAATATCGAGAGTGCGCTGCCGAACCCGATATAGAGAATAATGAGCAGCGGAATCGGCGCCGCGTCGATCCAGTGAAGCTTGGCTCCGTAAATATAAATCAGCGGGATCATGATGGATTGAAAAGGAATAATCATCGAAGCAACCATCAGCGCAAAGAGCCCGTTATTGAATTTGGTCGGACGTCTTACCATGTAATAAGCGGTCATTGCCGCGAATATGCCGATGAGCAGAACGCTTAGCAAGGTAATCACAACCGTATTTCTGAACGATACAAAGAAATTCATCTTGTCGACAACTTCAGCAAAATGCCCGAAATTCAGGCTGGTCGGCAGGGAAAAAGGACTTTCGAGTATCTCTCCATTGTTCTTGAACGAGTTGACAACCATGAGGAAGAACGGAAAGACAAAGATGGCAAAGGATAGGATCAGCAAAGTATAAGTGAGGATAGAGGCGGCTCTTTTTCTGGCTTCCATTAGGCAGCAACCTCCATTCTCTTACTGAAATAAACCTGCAGCCCTGTAATGACCGCCACAATGATGAACAGCACGATCGCTTCAGCCTGGCCGACGCCGTAAATATTTTCCGTAAAAGCTTTTTGGACGACATGCATGGATACCATGGTCGTACTGCCGTATGGCCCGCCCGCGGTCAGGGAGTAGTTCACATCATAGACCATAAAGGCATTTTTCAAAGTCAAAAAGACTGTAACGACAAAGGATGGAACCATCAGCGGAAGAATGACACTTCTTAAACGCTGCCATGCGTTCGCCCCGTCGATTGTGGCCGCCTCCATCACGTCTTTCGGAACATTGACCAGACCTGCGACAAAGATAATCATCATATAGCCCGCCGATTGCCAGATCGTTACAATCACGATGGCCCAGAAAGCCAGATGCTCATCCCCCAGCCAGCCCAGCCGCAGCCATTCGATGCCGAGCTTGTCTCCGATGGACGGAAGCGTCTGCACGAAGATGAACTGCCAGATGTAGCCGAGGATCAATCCGCCGATCAGATTCGGAGTGAACAGCGCCGTCCGAAAGAAATTTTGCATTTTCACGCCGGAAGTGACCAGGAAGGCCAGAATAAAGCCAAGGATATTAATGATGATGACCGTCGCTAGAACGAATTCGACCGTAAGCCACATGGATTCCCAGAATGCGGTATCCGTAAATGCGGTTTTATAGTTGCCGAAGCCCGAGAACTTGATCGGATTAACGGGAGAGGTCATATCTGTCAGCGTAAGATACAGGCCATAGGCAAATGGAATCAGTACCGCTATGGCGAAGAAAATAATCGTGGGACCGGTAAAAAACAACTGATTGCCGAGCGACTTCAGCCGGCTTTTTTCCGTTATCATAGGTTTGGCTCACCCCTAAGTCCTTGAAGTTGCGGAAAAGAACGGGGCTGCCCCGCCCTTTTCCCGTTTCATAACGATTAATTCATTATTGCTGGTTCTTGTAGTAGGTTTCGATAGCTTTGGCCAGATCGGCGCGGGATTCTTTCTGCGCAATATATTTTTGAATATCCGGCGCAAGGATATTGCCCCAATCTTCAACTTTTACATAATTGGAGCTGAACGGCAGCGTTTTGCCTGCTTGTACGGCCTCCGCAATCGCCACTCCGAGCGGATTCGTTACTTTATTCGGGTTGTTCTTGAAAGCGGAGATGACTTGGGCTTGATTGACGAGAAAATCTTGGCCTTTTTGATCATAGACGAGCCAGTTCAGAAATTTCTTGCCCGCTTCCTGTTGGGCAGCCGTAGCCGATTTGTTGATCACCAGAATATTGGTCGGGCCTGCGGCAATTTTGTTGTTCAGCGGATTGTCCGGATTGTTGTCCACCGGAACCGGGATAAAGCCAAAGGATTCGCCGGAGACCGCTTTCAGTGAATCAAACGCCCAGTTTCCGTTGAACAGGATGGCGGATTCGCCTTTGCCAACGCTCAGATGCGCATCGTCATAATACTTGCCCAGCGGGCGTTCACCGTATTTGTTGTACTGCTTAGAGACGAGCAGATCCATCGTATCGTAGTAGCCGTTCCATACGGCGTTGCTTGCCAGATCGAACTTGCCGGCTTTCAGCTGTTCCACAATCGTATTCGGGTCCTCAGCCTGATTCAGAAATTGGGTGCTGTAATGGTTCGCAACCGACCAGTTCTCCGTTTGATAAGCGACCGGATATTTCACGCCGGAAGCCTGAATTTTGTCCAGAAGCGCTTTCAATTTGTCACGGGTATTGATGGAATAAGGATCGAATGCGCCGCCTATCGCTTTTTCCACGACACTCTTGTTGTATACCAGCCCGAAGCCTTCAATGGAGAACGGGAAACCGGCGATTTTGCCATTAGCGTCTTTAACGCCGTACACCGTATCGGCATTCCATTTTTCATTCGATAGGTCGATGCCAAAGTCTTTATATTTGTTAACAATGGAATCGGGAGACATCATTGCAATGGTAACCGTTTTGCCGGAAGCCGTTAGCTTGTCCAGCAGATTAACCGTTTCCCCAACCGCTCCGGAGACCGCTTCAACCGTAATGTCCGGGTTTGCCGCCATGAAATCCTTTGCTGCCTGCTCCCACTGGGAAGCGATTTCACCTTTGCCGTTCACAATCACAATGTTGACTTTGCCGCCATTTGAATCCGCCGCCGTGTTGTTTGAATTTCCCGACCCGCCGCAAGCGGTCAAGGCAACAGCCATCAATAGAACGAGGAATAAAGCCAATGTCTTTTTCAAATGAACCCCTCCATAAATGTAATAACCTCACCTGATCCAATCACCGCAGAATGCTTGGGAACGATACCAAATTTTATGGGATAATCTCGCATCCCCATCATTTGAAGTGATTATAGATATAATGTATCACTCTTTGGTAACGGTTTCAAGATATTTTTTCTAACACATCACTAAAAATATTAACCAGGCATAGCCAATATATGGCTGTTCCATAGCTTATAATCGGCAATATTTAAATATTGGTATCGTTCCCAAAAATATATAGGAGCCGCCATAGCTTATTCCCGCATGCTAGGTGGATTCCCGGACAACCAGTTCAACCGGAAGCTCATAAACCGCTGGGCTCGGACAAGGCTCATTCAGCATCGCCAGCAGAATCTCTCCAGCCTTCTTTCCCATTTGTGCAATCGGCTGCCGGATAGTGGTGAGTCCCGGGTCCAGAACCTCCGCAATCGGTTGATCGTCAAAGCCGATGATCGCCAGATCATCCGGAATGCGCAAGCCGGCTTTTTTCGCGGCCATCATCAACCCTCCGGCAATTTCATCGCTCCCGGCGAACACGGCGGTCGGACGGTCCTTCATTTCCATCAGGAGCTGCATCACTCGCTTGCCGTCCTCAATCGTATGCTTATCGACCAGAATCCAGCTCGGATTCACCGGGATGCCGGCTTCCTCCAGCGCTTTTTGATAGCCTTGGTTCCGATCCTTGTCCTTCCCAAATTCCGTGAATAATCCGCCCGTACAATAAGCGATCTTGCGATGCCCTCTTTCAATTAGATGCTTGACGCCAATATAAGTGCCTTGATATTGATCCACCCTAATCATCGGAACATCCGTCTTGTTGATATATTCGTTGCACAGCACAATGGGGCCAAACTCCGTATAAGGTTCAATCTGCGCCCAATCATTCTCGATGGATGTCATAATGATTCCGTCCGCCTGCTTGGTCTTCAGCAGATTCAAGTAGGATAATTCCTTCTCTTTATCCTCATTCGTCTGGCAAATCAGAGTCTGATAGCCGCTGCGGTAACCGACCTGCTCGATGGCGTCCACCAAATAGGAAAAGAACGGATTCACAATTTTCGGAACGACCACCGCGATCGTTGTCGCAAGCTGGCCTCTTAATCTCCGGGCGGAAGGATTCGGCGTAAACCCAAGCTGCTCCATTGCCTTGAGCACCTGTTCCTTTTTGTCCGGCGAAATATGGGGATAGTTGTTGATCACCCGGGATACGGTCGTCTTCGACACTCCCGCCAAGCGCGCCACATCAATGATGGTTGTCATCCATTTGTTCACCTCTCACAGCAAATATTGAAACCAGTTTCAATCATTTTACCTTATATCCGAATAATGCGAAAGAAATTTAAAAAAGCCGCCATGGCACCCGAAAGTGTCAGACGGCTTCTGTCATACCGAATCAGTTATAAAAATTGCGGACCCAGCGGTGCGGCTTCAGCTTGGCAACCTGGTCCTCAGGAAGCCCCAATCCATCTCCCACCTTCATATTACGTTCCACATTGGCAACGGAGCGCATGCCCGGAATTACCGTCGAAACTGCGGGGCTGCTAAGCACATAGCGCAGCGCTGTTTCAGCAATGTCGTCAATAGAGATATTCAAATCGGCAGCAATTTTCTGCACCCGCTCGAAGACCTCCTGCTTGCGGTCACCCCTGAAATAATGATTGCGGAAATCACCTTGATCGAAGGTGGTTTCCGGTGTGATTTTCCCGGTTAATCCGCCTTCATCCAGCGCAACCCGGACAATCACCCCGATGTCGTGCTTCTCGCAGGCAGGCAGCAGCTCGTCCTCCGGACTCTGTTCAAAAATATTATAGATAACCTGAACAGTGTCAACGAGACCGCTTTCAATTAGCTTAAGCGCATTGCTTGGCTGATAGTCATTGATGGACACGCCGAAGAACCGGATTTTCCCCTGTTCCTTCAGCTTTTGCACTCCCTCCAGCCAGTCCCCTTTGCCGACCCATTCATCCGACCAGACATGGAACTGCTGAACATCAATCGTCTCCAGACCCAAATTCCGCAGGCTCTTCTCCGTGCAGGAAATCACATGCTCCTTAGTGAACGTCTCTTCTACCGGCACACCGCTGCGGGCGGGCCACTGTCTATTAATCGGCGGGATCTTAGTCGCTACATAGATGTTCCCTGCATGCTCCCGGACAACTTGTCCAACCAGCTTCTCACTATGCCCGTCTCCATATCCAAGCGCGGTATCGATAAAATTCAATCCCAGCTCAACGGACCGGTTCAGCGCTTTGAGTGATTCTTGATCATCCGCGCCAATCCATGACGTTTTACCGATACCCCAGGCTCCGAAGCCGATTTCCGATACTTTCAGTCCCGTTCTTCCAAGAGTTCTGTAGTTCATGATTTCCCTCGCCTTCTTTAATCTGAAATTGTGATTCCAATCTCAAGTATACCATAGGGATACGCCCAAAGCTTAACGCCGCCAAACACCCGGAAACCCTTGTGTTCAGCGGCAGTCCGTCCCCTTATTTCTTCACTCTGACTACCTTCTCGATTGCCTGCTTCATCAATCTGCCCCCCCGATCCCAGGAAATCTTGTGCGCATCCTGACGCCCCTGCCGGCCTTTCATTTTGCATAGACGGGGATTCTCGTACGCGGTCCTCATCTGCTTTCTGAGGCTTTGAAGCTCAGGCTCCGCCCAGCGCTGTCCCTTCTGCGCGAACAGGTGGCTAAATTTACGGGATATCGCGTGCTTGCTTCGCATGCTGACCGCCGGGTTCCGCAGTTTATATTTCACCAGAAAAGAATTTCTGCTGTTCAAAAAATCCATATGGCCTCCCCAGCCCGTTGCAATAACCGGAATGCCGCTGGCCATTGCTTCAAGAAACGGCATGCCCACGCCTTCCCCTCTCGTTGGCAGAACAAAAGCATCCCCGAGCGTATAAATCCCTTTAAGCTGCGCGGGAGTGATCGGACTGCCGATGATCTTAACGGGAGCGGTGCTTTTGTTAAGGCCGAGCTTTTTCTTGTATTTGCTGATTCTTTTCTTAATCCAGGCTTCAGTCTCACGAGAGTTATAACCGTTTGTCTTGATCACGAGCAGCACGGAATCACTGGCGGAGAACTCCTCCCAGTACGCCCGGAGCAGCCCTTCCGGATTCTTGCGGTGCTGGAAGCCAAAGACGGACACAAAGACGAATCTCCTCTTATGCTCCAGCAGGTTCAGCTTGGGATTGCCCGGACGGTATTCCTTCGTATTTACGCCATGGGGTACGATGAAGATGGGAACCTTAACGCCGCTCTTTAGGAGAGCTTCTTTGTTCTGGAGAGTAGGCACAAAGACCGCATCAAATTTATTCATGTGCGGCTTCCAGCGGTTCGGGATCTGTGTCGTCTCCCAAACGGTGTTCAGGATCACATGATCGTAATGCTTCCGCTCCTTTTTGACATGTACCTCATACGGCGGATGGTGGCAAATTAGAACTTTTTTAACCGCTGACCGCCGGGTTCTCAGGTTCTTTAATGCTTTGAAGCCAACCCGCACTTTTACACCCTGCCGCCGCAGCGCCCGCACATATCCCCGGCTGGCGATACCGAGCCCGCTCTTTTTCTTAACGGGGCCCCGCCATTCACACCAATATCTATTCATAAGCTCCCTCATTTCACTGCGCATCGTCGTTTGAGTTAGAATATGCCAGCTCTGCTGAAAAGGGGATTAACCGTATACAGAGACACAAATAATTCGCTTAGAAAATGGGGGGCCGAAAATCTTATACATGTTTACCCGAAAAAATCAAATGCCGCGACCTGCGGGTTATAGTAAAATGTTGTAAGCGCGCCTAGTTGGTACAATAATCCACCGTGTTCGGGCAGCGCACCCAGCTGTGGTGGGATTTGCCGCTGATGGAGTCATTCAAGCTGCTCGGCCAAATCTACGATGTGCCGAAAGAGCGATTTCAGCGCAATCTGGAAATGTTCACCGACATTCTTGACATGTCCTCCTTCCTTTCAACGCCCGTTCGCCAACTGAGCCTGGGGCAAAGGATGCGCGGGGACATTGCAGCGGCTCTGCTGCATGAGCCGGAAATTCTCTTCCTCGACAATCGGCCTTGACATCATGGCGAAGGAGAAAATCCAGTCCTTTCTGCAGGAGATCAACAAAGAGAAGGAAATCACGATTATCTTAACGACCCATAACATGGACGATATCGAAAAACTATGCCATCGAGTCATCTTCATCGACAAAGGGCAAATCCTGTTCGACGGCAGCACGGCGGTCATGACCGCCGAGTTCGGAGGCTTTCGCTATCTGGTCGTGGATGCGCCGAACTGGGACGAAGCCGCCTGGAGCGGGCCGCCTGTCGATCGGAGGGAAGACAGCCAGCTGTTCTTCCGGATTGAAGACGACAAGCAGGTGGCCCCGATGATCAAGCAGCTCTCAGACCTGATCGACATCCATAATCTGACCGTCCAGGAGCCCAAAATCGAGGATGTCATCAAACAGTTATATCAGAGGATCGGCCATTAGATACGCATAGGCTAGATTACTCTTTTTAGTCTATCAGCAACAATAACCACTCCGTTAGAACGGAGTGGTTAACTGTTTGAATAGTATGTAATTTTTCTTACCAAGGTTCTTCGCCTGAATCAAGGAATTCTTAACACCTTTTATAATATTTTTTAGATCAATTGGATGAAGTTGTGTTATATAATCTTTTTGTTTAAAGGAAGAAGCGTCAGCCTCAGCAATACAATTTGTTTTTGCATATGAACTGTCACCTAAACCACACTCTCTTCCTTTAAACAAGGGAGTCTTCCATTTATCATATTTACCATTGATATCTTTAATCTTTGAGTGAGTGAGTGTTACAAAAGTAACAAATATAGGTATACCATTATTGATCTCTAGGATCGCAACTGGTCGTTTCTCTACTTCTCCTGTCTTTGGGTATTCCACCTCATACCAAAAAACTTGACCGACTTTTAATTGCATTTACTACTTTTTGAACTCCTCAAACCATTTTTGTTGAAGACGGTTATCTGAATCAATTCTAGCTGTTCCATCTACCACTGTTAAGCGTGGTGCTTTAGATTTGAAATTCGGATGATCCGATAAAGAATTTTTGGTGGTTTTCTTCTTTTGAATAAGACTCATATCTTTCTCCTCCTCCTCGCTCATTTTACATTACACCTCCAAGTAAAAGTCTTTACTTGGTATTATGTTCCCAAAATGGAACTTATAATTCCCTAAAAAACAATCTGTAGTTTTCTGAGTAACACAGAGAGGGAGTCTAACATAATTTCAGTGTATCACACCTTTTACCATATATAAACATGCTTTTAGATGGTGGAAGCAGCCAACTACTATTTAAACGTCAGTGGAAAACTCGAACCGAGAGGCTAAAATTGGAGGAAAGGCACGGCTGGCCTCTCCTCCATTATTTTTTGGTAAACTCGCCTGTAGAACAACGCTTATGCGCCAAGCGTCTCTTCAATATCGGTTTGCGGGCCCGGACGATGGAGCTGATACAGGTCAATATGGTCCGTTTGAAGCCGGCGCAAGCTGTTTTCGACCTCCTGTCTGATCCACAGCCTTGAGCTTCCGCTTTGATTCAGCCCTTTTCCCATTGGCATTCCGACTTTGCTCGCAAGCACAACCTCGTTACGCCGTCCCTTTAAGTCCTTGCCGACAATTTCTTCCGAACCTCCGGCCCCATAGACGTCGGCAGTGTCAATGAAGTTGATGCCATTTCCGATTGCCGTATCCACGATTTGAATACATTCCCCTTCGTTCGTGTTCCCCCATGATCCAAATGCTCCTGTACCCAAAGTAAAATTGCTTACTTTCATGCCTGTACGTCCCAAATTCCGGTATTCCATATCAATTACCTCCATTTATAGTTATGATTTCATTAACCCGCGAGCTTGTTGTTCATATTTATGGAGCAAATACAAGGAAATAAGGGGCAGCAAGCACAGTCCGAGATAAATGTGTTGAAACACGCTGGCCATCTCCGTTCCTTTTTGCAGGACAATCAGCATCCCCGTAACCCCTACCCCGAACGCGCCTCCGAAGAAGCCGCCCAGTTGGTTCATGCCCATACCCGCCCCCATGTGTTCTAAAGAGAGATAATGTGATATTTCATTGGAATTACTGGCGGTCAAACTGGAAAATCCTAGACTCATAAAAAAATAACTGATGAGAACACCGTAGGCGGAGAGACTTGCCACAGTTGCAAACAGGATGACGGAAAGCAATAGGAACCCGGCCCCCCACTTGGAGACGATGCCGTTTCCGAACCGGTCGATGATTTTCCCTATTTTTCTTGAAGCAAACGCAGTAACGATTGCACCTGGGAATATAATCAATCCGATTTCCAACGGACTCCGGTGAAAGACTTGAGCCAGCAGGATCGGCATCGCGAACAGCGTGGCAAAATTGATGAAATACGAGGTGAAGCTGATTGACAGCAGTTGTCTGAACCCTTTCTGGCGAAGCAGCTCCGGATGGATAAACGGCGAACGGATTCGATTGATATGCCACCACAGCAGCCCCAGCGTAACTAGACTAATGAAAAGAGGCCAAGGAGCGAAGGTTGTAACGAACAGCAACAGACCCGTAATCGAAGCTGCCACCAGCAAGCTTCCGGCGATATCAAATTGGACGGACCTTTTCTCTTCCATAGGCACATGTCTGTTAAAAATTGGAGTGATAAACAGAACTGCCGCAGTCATGACGAAAAGGAAGTTCCATCCGAGATACTGGGTCAGGGCTCCCCCGACCACCGGTCCCAATCCGAATCCAAGCGATGTGCCTGAAGCAATGAAGGACATGGCGCTGCCTCTGCGCTCCTTGGGGATATACCGGGAGAACAATACATAACCCAGCCCGGGAAAAGCCGCAGCCCCTATCGCCTGAAAAATCCGGGCGGTCATTAATAGAATAAAGGTATGGGCGAAGTAGCCGAGCAATGAGGACAGTACCAATAAAAAGGCACCGAACAGAACCATTTTACGAATCGGTAAAAAATCGGACAGCCGGCTGTAAGTAATGGTCGATATCCCAAAAATGATGGAATAGGCGGTAACAATCCATGACGCCACCGTCGGCGATAACGAAAACTCATGGGCTACTCTGGGCAGAGCCACGTTGAACATCGTCGTATTCATGACCACGAGCATCGCGGCCAAGCTCCAAAACGGGACAATCAATTTCTCATTAAACGATTTTTCTCTTGTATTGAGTATCTCTATATCAGATATGGCTTCCATAAAAAATACCTCCACTTCCCATATTCCTCTTATAAGAAAGTCCGAGTAAATCCTTACTCGCTTAAAAACGCGGAGACATGCAGGACAAACCGTTCAGGATATTGAAACAGGAATCCGTGCCCGGAGTCGGGATAGAGTATCAACTGGGCATTCGGTATATGCTGCGACATAATAAAGGAATTGATGGTCGGAGCTATGATATCGTTATCACCGTTCGCGACTAGAACAGGCTGTTTAATCTCAGCCAAACGGGGATAGGCTGTATCCGGTCCGGCAGCGAAACCGATCAGTGCTTGTGTCTGCGCCTTTATGGTTTCAGCTGTAACCAGCGGCGCGCGATCCATCTTTCTCCATTGAAGACGCTCCAGATACTCACGGCCTTTGGCCTGACTGGTTTCTGTCGGCTCGAATAACAGGAATAAGAAATCTTTATCCTCATTAACAGGCGTGGTCATCACTTCAAACACTCCGTCTCTCGATCTTTCGGTGTCTTCGCCCGCTCCGGGTCCTGTTCCGGCAAGAATGAGACGGCGAACCAGGTCCGACCGTTTCAGCGTCACATGCTGCACCACCATGCCGCCCATTGAGAACCCGATTAAATCGACTTGCTTAAGACCAAGCGCTTCAATAAAAGTGATCGCATAGTCGGCCATATCAGGGACGTTATTAGGCGTAACCCCTGTAGACAGTCCCACACCGGCGCTGTCGAACAGGATAACGGTTCTCTCCTTGGCGATGCCGTTAACGACAGCCGGGTCCCAGTCATCCATCGTGCCCCGGTAACGTTGGCAGAACACAAGCGGAACTTCGGACTCCGCTCCGAACTTGCGGTAGGCGAAGGTGATCCCTCCGGCTTCCACGTAAGAGTTTGGTACAGTCTCCGCAGTCAACGCGCTTAATGCTTCTTGATTAATCATCGATAATCTCTCCTTTTTTGATGGAATAATTTATTTGAGGTTCGCAAGAACCTCAGGGCTGAACGGTTGAATATCTTCATAGCGTCCTTCACGAACCTTGTTCGCCCAAGCCGGGTCTGACAACAAGGCGCGGCCAATGGCTGCCAAGTCAAATTCATTCTGTTCCAACGGTTTAAATAGTGGTGCAGCGGATGGATTCTGAACTGGTTACTATGAAGGTCAACAGCGCTCCAACTTTTGAGACCGATCATTCTCAAATGCTTAAAAAAAATTAATCCAATATAGCCAGCGTCATGTCGATAATGCTTTCCAGCTTCTGTCTGTCAGTTGTTGTTTTAACCAATACCCGTAAGCCCGTCAACGAGTTGAATAAATACTGGGAAAGTTTCACTGCTTCATACTGTCTGGAAATTTCTCCTGTATCTTGACCGTGCGTGATTAGCTCGCAAAGAAGGTTCTCCGTTTCGGCAAAATATGCATTGACTTTAGCTGCAGCTTCCGGGTCCAGCAAGGAAAGCTCACACGCTGTATTGACAACTAAGCATCCAGGAGGCCGAACGCCATCCAAGTTAATTACCATTTCAAAAATGGAACGGATCGCCTGTTTCGCGGATGTTTGATCTTGAATTCGGGCGTCGATTGAAGCTTCCACTGACTCATTATATCGTTCCATCGCTTTCATAAATAAAGCATGCTTGTCTCCGAACGTATCATACATGCTCCGTTTATGGACACCCATCGTTTCAACCAGATCTTTCATGGAGGTTCTCTCATAACCTTGACTCCAAAATAAGTACATTGCCTTTCGCAGTACCGCATCAATATCAAACTCTTTGCTTCTTGCCATTTCCTCTCACCTCTGCCTCCTTGCAAAAACATCATAACATATTGAGAACGATCGGTAAATAATTTTTAGAAAAAATTAAAGCCCGCCCGCAATACATGCGGACAGGCTCATCTTTCGGCTAACTCCGTGTCATCTCATATTTTTTATTCTTCGGATTCTCCTGAATCTGATCCACCTTCTTGCTGTTCTTGTGTGTTGAAAAATAGATCGTATACCCGTTGGCCGCAAAGGAAGCCAAGCTTCTTAAGACAGGCGATTGATCGTTGTTAACCGTCGCCAATACAACAAAACGCGTGTCATTCAAATATTTTACAATCCGGCCCTTTACTTCCTTGCTCATTTTCATTCACTCCTTGTGTTATTTAATATTCCGATTCAGATTTAGTTTTGTAATGACGCTGCTCTTCGAATTCATGTTCATGATTATGCCTCCATACTCGCTTATTGTATTCGCTAAGAAATATTATAGCCGAATCCATATGTTCCGCTAATCATAATGCCAAAAAAAGAGCATCCTCCAAGCAGCTTCAACCGCTTGAAGGATAACTCTTGAGATAAAGTAATGTTAGTTAATCAAATCAGACTTTTGGAGAAGTCTCTGAATAATAGCGGCAACCTCGGCTCTGGTGATGTTATCCTTTGGTGCAAGTTGGCTGCTGTTTCTGCCGGAAATGATGCCTGCTTGCAAGCAGTCGGCCGCACTATTCTTCGCCCACCCGGAAGTTCTATTCGCATCCGCAAATGGTCTCAGAACTTCTGCTGCTTCTTTAGACGGAAGCTTTGCTTTCAGGTCGGTGATCGTCATCGCTTTCGCGATGATGGCCATCGCCTGTTCTCTTGTAATCTTGTCGTTCGGACGGAAGGTGCCGTCTTCAAAACCAGTAATCAGATGGTAGGCATAGGAGGTTTGAATAAAGTCATTGTACCAAGCCGACTGCTGTACATCCGAAAATGAAGCAGCATTACCCTCCGGCTTCAGTCCCAAGCCCCGAACGACGATTGCCGCAAACTCCGCACGCGTAATGTCTTGATCCGGATTGAACATGTCACCGCTGCCGCCCACAATCATTCTTGAGCCCATGTCGTTCACCGCATCTTTAGCCCAATGCTTGGCGACATCCTTGAACTCAAGGGGATGCCAGATAACGGAGTACGTACTGTTCGTCAAACTGTTCACCTTCGCGAAGTATTTCCCGTCAACAGTAACGATCTTCGTTGGCACATGGCGGACAGCTCCATCCGGTTCAATCACAACTCCTGTGGTGATTTTTTGGGGATCTGCACCATCCGGAAAGGCAAGCGTCCGTTCCACATAGGCATTGAACTTGGAAACTTCGACCTTCGCATCTCCGTAAATTCCTCTGACCGTAAAGTCAATCGGCGGAGCGACAATTGTGAACTGGCCTTTGGCCGCCGCGTTCTCTACAGTCTTTAACGTGTCTGCCTTTGGAACGGCGATTTCGATCTGCACCTTGATATCCTGAAGCGCTACCGGCTTCCCAAGCTGATCCGATAAATGATTAATATTGATCTGCTGGGCAGGCAGCGTGTAGGTGGCATTCTCGGTTTTGATTACCAGAACCGCCTGTTTTTGCTCCATGTTTTTAACCATCTGGCCGTTCAGTTCGCCAACCACGACATCCGCTTTCGTATTCACCGGTATCGTAATTACCGCATGCTGATCTTCTGCCGCAAGGATGTCGTCAAGCTTCTTCGGATCAATCACTACAGTCGTGACGGTTTGGTTATTCACTTGAGCTGTTGTTGCCATGCCGATTGATTGCACCTTGCCATTGACAAGCGCATCGACACCTGTATTCGTTGGCTGCTGAATGCTTGGAGCAGTCGGCTCAACAGGTGTGCTGCCGCCATCACCACTGGACGGCGCCAGCGGTGTTACGGCATTGGAGACAGCGGAAGCCGCACTGCTGCCAACACTATTGATCGCTTTTACCGTAAACGTGTAAGTCGTTCCATTCTGAAGTCCTGTTATTGTAATGGGACTGGCTGTTCCTGTCGCGATAATGTTGCCTGGCGAAGAAGTGACCTCGTAACCAGTAATTGCACTTCCGCCATTATCCGTAGGAGCCGTAAAGGTAACGGTTGCTTGACCATCGCCTGCTGCCGCAATGATATCTGCCGGTGCAGCAGGGACCGTCTGCGGCGTTGCGCTTGCTTCATCGGAATATCCGCTTATTCCTCCGTCATTTCCCGCCTTGACCGCAAAATAGTAAGTTGTGCCGTTGGTTAGACCTGTTGCAGTGTAACTATAAGTCGATCCGCTCACAGTCGCCAAGGCGCCTTCACCATATTCGCCGGGGGCTGTTCCTTGATATATTTCAAAATAGGTGGCTCCGGTTACGCTGTTCCAGCTTAATTGTGCCTGGCTATTGCCTCCGATTGCGGTAAGTCCAACGGGTGACGCGGGCGCCGAAACCTGAGGTGTTACGGAAACTTCATTGGAGTATGCGCTGCTTCCGCTGTCATTTGCCGCCTTGACCGCGAAATAATATGTTGTGCCATTTTCCAGACCCGTGGCTGTATAATTGTAAGTTGATTCACTCACAGTCGCCAGGGCGCTGTCACCATATTCACCAGGGGCTGTCCCTTGATAAATTTCGTAATAGGTAGCTCCGGTCACGCTGTTCCAGCTTAAGCTCGCCTGGCCGTCGCCCGCGGTTGCGGCAAGTCCGGTTGGCGCTGTAAGAACGATTCGACTTGCTGTAGAAGCTCCTGTTAACAAAATAACTCTAGGTATGCTAAATGCATCTGAATCAATCGTTACTTTGCCGCTAAACGTCCCTGCACCTGTTGGATTAAATCCTATTTGGAGAGAGCCTTGTGCATTTGGAGCTAATGTACTTCCAAAATCTGATTTTACGGTAAAAGGCTCACTCGCCGTAAAGGAATTAATAGTAATGGTTTGATTAGACGTATTATGAAGAGTGACTGTTTGATCAGGTGCATTTTGATCAGGAAAAGAAAGGCTTGTTGCCGATACATTCAACCCGTACCCTTGCAGCAGACCTGCGTAAACTGCCAGATATACTTTACCACCGCTTTCGTAGACAAATAAAATATCTCCGTTCGTCGTATTAATCTCAGATTCCGCAATGGTTGTGCCATTAATGGTTACAGGAGAACCAAACGTTGCCCCAAGGTCTTGGCTGACCGCAAATGAAACATCTGTACCATTGGAATAACCTGTGACAACATTTCCAAACGAATCGGCGCTTATTGAGCGTGACGCCATGTTATCACCAAAGGTAAGTGGTGTTAAACTCTGATTGATTAAATCATATTTATAAGCTGTAGTTCCCTGGCCGCTAACAAATGTATAGTGCCCTAGCTCTCCGCCAGATATAGCACTTACAGAGAAGAAAACCTGACCCGGCGGATCGACAGGCCCATTCAATGTTACTCCATAATCATCGCTTGTATAGTATCTTAAACTAGGGTTATCCTTCTGAATGACTACCTGGTGTGTAGAGGGATCAACATGTACATCCGAAAATGCATATGTAGCCGGTATCGTATTTAAAGTAAAAGTGTTTCCATTATCAGAACTGTAGTAAAAATTCATTCCTCTCTGATCAATGATGTAAACATTTTTATCGTCAGTGTCCATATGTACGCTGCCGTTTGCAGTACCGATATTTGCAGGGGCACTAAATGTTGCGCCTTTGTCCGTACTTTTACTAATATAAACACTTCCGCTTTGAGACCAAATCACATATACGTTCCCGTTAGAAGATGCCGCAATCTCTGCATCAAGATCAGAACTATTTACTTGGACGCTTGGTGAAAAAGTTTGACCGCGATCAGTACTCTTAGCCACTCTGATGCCGGCATCACCATGAAACAATACATAGATCGTTCCATCCGGTGTTACGGCTAATTTTCTCGATGTATTGACTTGACTAATTCGGTTTGTCGTACCAGCATCAGACACTTGAACACCGCCTGGTGAATTCCAAAGAGGAGTTACCCCCGCAGCTTTAACCGTTGGCACAAGGGCAGAAGTAAATATGGAACTTAACAATACCAGTGACATAATTAATCTGACCGTTGAAAAATAAAGTTTGTTCCTATTTCTAATCAAGATGCATCCCTCCATATCTGTACTTATTTTACAAACGGACTCTCCCTAGCTTGTCTCAATCTCCTTTCGCCTTTTTTCTACTTGTTTCAATATTTTTCACAGAATTAATTATAGCAAGGGCCTCTAAATCGATTCTAAACACGAATAAAGCCCCAGGGACTGTGAAAAAAGGCCTAAGGGCTTGTCATTTTAAACACTGATTATATATCCTTATCGTTTCCTGGCTGGGTTCAATTCCAAGGTCAGCATGCAAGAGCTTAACAAAGGCTTCGTAATGACGGTTCAATGATGCTAATTTGCCCTGCTTGGCATAAGTGGTAAGCACGAGACGGCATATCTCTTCCGAGTAGGGGGCTTTCTTCTCAGCAAAATGCAGCCGCTCAAGCGCTTTCCGTTCAAAACCGTGTTCCATCTCATACGCTGCGACCCTGAGCACAACATTCAAATAACGTTCCAGCAAATTGCTCTTCAGGGTCTCCGTCCAAGGATAATCATATTCTTCCAGGTAATCACCCCGGTAGAGCGCAAGGATATTTTCATAAAAAAGCCGGTTCTGCCCGGTAATAGCCGGCTCCCGATCGGTTGCCCGTTCAAATTCCGATACATCGTACGGGATTCCATCCAGAACAAGACGGTAGCTGTCCAAAGCATATTCAATGGATATCTGGACCTGCCACTCTTTGACCAGCTTTCGAATCTGGGATACGGTGGTATGTAAATAGGTCAGCGCCTTGTCCTTGGGATAATCGGGCCAGAGTGTTTCGAGCAGGATTTCCTTGGCAATCCACCGTTCCCGGTGATGGAGCAAATAAGCAAACAACTCTTGGGCTTTCGCCGTCTTCCACTTAAACTGCCTGTCATTACCCGCACCGTCATCAACAGACAAATGACCAAAGCAGCGCACTTCTCCAATTGCCAAAGCTGTTCACTTCCCTTACCGGGATGCTCCGCTGGATATAATTCAGCGTCTTAGCCAGACGATCCGGGTCAATCGGCTTTAATACATAGTCAAGCGCATGAATTTCGAAGGCTTCAATGGCATACTCCGAATATGCTGTTATATAGACGATGCGAACGTCACGGTTCAATTGCTGAATATGCTCCCCCGCTTCCAGCCCGTTCATCTCAGGCATCTCTACATCGAGAAAAACAACATCCACTTTGGATCTGGCCAGATGCTCAAGCCCTGCTTGGGCAGAGGTATATTTCCCTTCAACTTGGAACCGTCCATCGGTGAGCAGCATCATTTCCAGATACATTAGGGCAGGCTTTTCATCGTCAATCAGTATGCATGTCAGGATAAAACTTCCTCCTTTCCTTGGCTGTGACCGCCGGATGATTCTTTAGGAATCTCAAAGTAAACCTCAGTTCCCTGGTGCAGACGGGTCTCCACTTGCAAGCCCCTTCCATACAGCGAATGAAGTCTCCGGTCAATATTCATTAGCCCCACACCCGAGCCTGATTCCCCCGACAAAATCATATCCAGCTGCTCCTTCGGCATCCCCACTCCATCATCCGTTACCATCACCTTAATCATCTGATCGGTTTCCTGGATAGTGAGCTGAATGGTGCCGCCTGCCGCCTTTTTCATAATTCCATGCCTGACCGCATTCTCTACAATCGGTTGAATAGTAAGAGGCGGAAGGAGGGTATTCATCGGTGCATGAATGTCATAGGATACCTTCAGGCGTTCCTCAAAACGCGCGCTTTCCAAAGACAAGAATGCCTTAACCAGTTCTAATTCTTTATGCAGCGGAATAAGCTTGTCGCGGTTCTGAAAATCGAAGCTACCCCGTAAATATTTGCTTAAATCCAGGAGCAGCCCGGTTGCCTTGGAGGATTCCACTTTGGACATATAAATAATCGTATTAAGAGCATTGTACAAAAAATGCGGTTTAATCTGCGCCTGCAAAAAGGCCATCTCTGTGCGGACCGCGTTCTGAACGGATCGGCGAAGCGTAATTAAGGTGCGGACTCTCGCCCTTAACTCTATGGCATCAACAGGTTTACCCAGATAATCATTAATTCCCGACTGAAAGGCAAGCTCGATATCATCCGCCCGGCTTCGCGCCGTCAGCATAAGCACCGGAAGTCTGAACAGCGGATATACTAAGCGAATCTCCCTGCACAGTTCCAGCCCCGACATCTTCGGCATCATCCAATCGGTAATAACCAGATCAATATTCCGGTTCAGAGAAAGCAGCCCCAGTGCAGCAGTCCCTTCATTGACAGCAATAACGCGGTAGTTGTCTACGGAAAGGATATCCGTTAATACCTGCAAATTTACAGGGTCATCGTCCACAATCAACAAAGTACCCTCCACAGGCTTCGTCTCCGATGCGGCAGCTTGTTCGGCCAAGGCGGTTGGCCCCCGCCCCATAAAGGTAACTTGTTTTAAAGCGGTCTTCGATTCGGTTGACAGGGGGATGTCTGACACAGGCACCGTAAAGAAGAATACCGATCCTTTATCCGGCTCGGATTCCACCCAAATCCGGCCGCCTCCAAGCTCGACGAGTTTCTTGGTGATGCTTAGTCCAAGCCCCATCCCAAGGAAAGCAGGGTCTACCGGCTGTCCGATCTCCCCGAATGGCAGAAATATCGTATCATGCCGTTCAGCGGCAATGCCAATTCCAGTGTCCGCCACGGCAATCTTCACTTCCCGGCCACAATCTTCGGCAGAAACAGTAATCGTTCCTTCAGCCGTAAATTTAATGGCGTTTCCCAATAAATTATATAAAATTTGCTGGATGCGATTTTCATCGCCATTCAGGAGCGGCAGATTTTCAGGCCATTCTTGCACAAACTGCAATCTTTTGCCGCTGCCGGTTGTAAAGATCAGGATATCGAGAACCGCCGAAACGACGGGCCGAAGATCTACCGGACGCTGGTCAAGGATAATGTCGCCATTTTTCAGCCTGGCCCAATCCAGAATATCATTAACGAGCAAGGATAGCCGCTTTCCTGTCGCTGCAATCATGGAAAGATGTTGCTTCTGCTTCGGATTCAGTTCACCCGCCACCCCTTCCAGCAAAGAAGACGACATATTTACAATTCCATGGAGCGGTGTCCGCAGTTCATGAGACGTGCTGGCCATGAATTCGTTCTTCAGCCCGTCAAGTGTCAGAAGCTTTTGCGACAACTGCTCTACTTCATGAAAAGAATTCGCCGACCGAAATGCAAACTGCAGCGCTTGTGCGATCAGAAAGAGCATTATGCCGTAAGAGCTTGGCAGTTGACTCTCAAGCTTCCCGTACACATTCAGCAGGCTGACGATAATGATAATAAGCAGGCTTAAAATGTTTACAAGCATAAAGAGCCTGTCCAAGCTGCGCAAACGCAAGCTTTTTATCATCATATAGATGATATATCCCAAAATGAATATAGACCATACGAGCCAGACCCCATCCCACTTGGAGAACAGGAGCGTAGGAACACTTAACGCCACAATGATGTCGATCCCGGTAATCCATCTGCACAGCAGCAGCACAGGTCTGTGAACGGCTGCCCGGGAGTACAACGCAACATAATGAACGACGCAAAAGTACACTCCGACAGATGCTATCATCTGCAATCTTAATACGGCATCATAAGGAAGAGCCGGAAACAGGTCTCCTATGACCTTCTCGCCATGAGTCAGCACATAGATGCAGGCGAATAATGAAATCCCTCCCAAATAGAGAAGGGAAGTCTCCTGTCTGCGCAATCGATACAGTAGCATAAAGTAAACGGTTGAGACCATGAAGCCGAATGCGATCAGCGAGTCTCCAAAAAATTCTTTTTTCTCAATATCCATTATCGCTTTATAATCACCGAACGAGATAGGGTATACCATCCCTCCCGATGAATAGCTGTAGTTGGCGATTTGCACCAGGATTTCAATATTGCCTCCGTTTATAGAAACAAACCCGGCATAGGGGATATTGCGCTGCACGCCTTCCTTGCCAGGTGCAGCGGGATCACCGCTCGCGCCGATCTCTGTCCCGTTAACAAAAATCCGGTTCGCAGACCGGATATTATCCGGTTTGATCCCGTAAATCTTATTCTCACGCTCCGGTACCAGAATGCGCAGGCGATACGTCGCGTAACCCGTAGCCTTCGGGCTGCCGGTGCTGCCTATATAGCTATTCCAAATGCCCGGTACATGAACGAGACCCGTAAACTTGGGTGTCTTGTCAGGAGACGAATGAGCCGTCTGAAAGCTTTCCGGGGTCAGCAATTGAGAGCGGTAAAACTCCCACTCGCCTTTAAGCGGAACAACCCCGTTCGCCTGAAGGTCCCATTTCCGCAAGTCCAGCACCCCTCCTACCGACGAAGCATGCAGAGAGGCTGCATGGATATAATTGAATATCCAGAATATAGGAATTATAACAAGAAATATCACAATTAATAACACAGCCGGCCATTGTTTGGGCATCCATTTTCTCCAAAATCATAGTTTTGACTTTATGGGGATACGAGGTGCAGTCGCATTATACCTTATAATGGGATGCCTTTGAAGTCCTTTTCAATAGTGGAATATGAAAACCTGCATTTTCAATGATCTGATTTTTGCCGCTCATGAAATTGGGTTAATTGCGGGGTGAAAATGCCCCTATCACTCGGTCGTGACAAACGTATAATGTGGTACATTCGTACACAATACGTTATGAGAGGATAAATCAGATGATTGAACTAGTCTTGGCTTTTCAGGATAAGGATGGGAAATATGCTGAGCATGCTGGGGTCGTTCTTGCATCAGTTTTCCACCATACGAGTTCCCCTGTTAATGTTCATATTTTGCATGACGAGACTTTAAACGAAGATAATAAGCAAAAGCTCGTTGAATTAACAACTAGATTTAGCCACACGATTAATTTCTATCACATCATTATACCTCAGGATATGCTTCAGGTAATGGCGGGTGTTGGTTCCATTAACACATGGACGCAGGCCAGCATGTATCGATTGCTCCTTCCCGCATTAATTCCGGTGGACAAAATTATTTATCTGGACTGCGATGTCTTGGTAAACATGGACATTACCGAACTGTGGCAATTCGAACTGGGTAATTATTATTTAGGTGCAATTCAGGATCAGGGCATTATGGCGGTAGCGCAAAATATCAACTCCAAGGGTCTAAATCCAGCTCTTTATTTTAACTCCGGGGTTATTTTATTTTCTTTGAATAATATCCGGGCCAACCCTGGCTGGTACGAAGAAACGCTGAATTTTTTTCGGAATTTCCCCGATACCACCATGCCTGATCAGGATGCATTAAATGGAGTGTACGGAGGAAATTACCTCCCGCTGGATGTGCGCTTTAACTTATTCAGCCTAGCTTCCGTTGATCATGATTTTACGAATAAAATTGTCCATTTCGCCGGACCTGAAAAGTGCTGGGATGCTAACTCCATAGGCGCAGAGCTGTACCGGAATTACCTTAATCTAACACCGTGGAGTGAACAGCATTCTCAAAAGGCAGTGGAAGTACATCCTACGGTTGTTCGGAAAAATAAGAAACGCAAGAGCGCGAAGAGATATCGGAAACGCATATATAGTACAACTTCCCATAACAGCCTGAAACGAAGAGCACGTAAAGCATCTCAAGGAAAGCTGCTATTTAAAAGAAGCAGACGAACGAAGATCAGCCTGATTGATCTGCCCAGTTTGAGATTGATCAAACTCATCAGAACCAATAAAGGTCATCAGCAAAAGGAGACGAATTCGACATCCAATCTGCCGTTGAGAAAACATATTTAATCCCGCTGGTATCCATCCAAAAAGCCGTGTTCTTGTGGATGCGGCTTTTTGGATGAGGTTTATATACCCTTTGATCTTTTCCACTGCTCATGGTTCATCCATACTTTCTTCCTTGAACACTCCCCCACTTAGCTAACACTTGAAGTG
>NZ_ASSD01000659.1 GCF_000520715.1 Paenibacillus zanthoxyli JH29 | reverse complement strand
GGCGCCAGCCGTAGTTTTGCCTGGTTGCGGAAACAAGCAGCAGGAACCTAAGGAAGCGCTGCAGGGCGCAGCCAGCAAGATGGCTACGATGACTTCATATGAAATGAAGAGCAAGGTGGTTATCAACAATCTGACGATCGATGCGCCAACCGCACAATCCGATGCAATGACGACGCAGGTGCTCAGCATGCTCAAGAACGCGGAGATTACGGTCGATGGCGTGTACCAAGCAGATCCGATGCAGACGGAATTGACGCTGGTGCTGAATTTAAAAGGCGATATGGCGATGAGCTTTACCGTTCCAATGGTGATGACGGCGGAGAAGCTGTATGTGAAGATTCCAAGCATTCCGTTCCTTCCTATTCCGGAAAATATTGTCGGCAAGTTCGTGATGCTTGATCTGAAGAAGCTTGCCGAACAGGAAGGCGCCGAATTTAATCCGGGTATGCTGGATACGCAGAAGACCCAAAAGCTAACCAACGAGATTTTGAGCGCACTGATGGCGGAATATGACGAGAGCAAGTATTTTAAAGACATCGATGCCAAAGATGCGAACCTTCCAGAAGGCGTTGACGCCAAACAGGTGATCCAGTTCCAGATTACCAATGATAATGTGAAGGAAGCCACTACTATCTTTGTGAATAATGCGCTGCCGAAAATTCTTGATATTTTGTCTAAAGAGGAGTATAAGAACGCGCTCCAGATCGACCAGAAGCAGTTGGACGAAGCCAAGGCTACACTGCAGAATAGCGAGAAGAAAGCGGAGTTCGACAAAGAACTGGCTAAGCTGGATCAGTATCTGACCATCAATCAGTTCCATTTTAATACCGCGATCAACAAGGATGAATTCCCGGTATATCAAGATCTGACCGTGGACGTCAACGTAAACAATCCGGATGACGGCACGAAGGTAGGGTTGTCGCTGACCGGCAGCACTCAATACAGCAAGATCAACGAGAAGCCGGCATTCAAAATCGGTATCCCGCAAGGCGGCGACGTTATTACCGAGGAAGAGCTGCAGAAGCAGTTCAGCACACTTGGTTCCAACTAAGCAAGAAGCGCCAAACCCCCAACAGCCCCGTACAAAGCGTAAGAGCTTTGTACGGGGCTGTTTTTACTCTTGAATGTTTTTACGCTCGAAGCAGCCGATTACATCGGCCGATTTCCCTCGAAGGTTACCTCGTCCGCCAAAAGGGCGTAGGTCCGGTGATCCTGCCACTGTCCATCAATCTTAAGGAAACGGCGGGCTATCCCTTCCGCTTGAAAGCCGTTCTTCTCCAAGACTCTTCTGGAGGCATCGTTATGCAACAGAATGGCCGCTTGCAGCCGGTGCAGACCGAGTGCCTGAAAGGCATAGTTCACCGCTAGGCCGACAGCACCCGTCATGTAGCCCCTTCCTTGCTGGGCATGATCGATAAAGTAGCCAAGATCAGCGAACTGGCCCACCCCGCGCACAATATTGTTGATTGTAATCTGTCCGATCAAACGTTTCTCTTCAGAGGAATAGATTCCGAACATGTACGCTCTGTCCAGCTCCTCTTCCTCCATGCGCTGAAGAATGAGCTGCTTCTGGCCATTCAGTGTAAAGAAGCTTTCTTCCCTCTTGGGTTCGTAGCGGCTGTGGACGACGCGGTTGCGCAACCGTAGTTCCAGCAGGCTCTCCGCATTCTGAGGCCGGATCGGGGCTAGATAAATGCCGACTAATTGATTGGTCAAAATGAAAGACATTGCGGCTTATTCCTCCCTGACGCTCTTTTGTAGGCGTACCTGCCGCAGCCGGCGGAAAAAGGAGGTGAGGAGTTCGGCGCATTCTTCCTGCATGATGCCGGATATGACTTCGGTCCGGTGATTGAACCTGGGTTCCTCCAGCAGATTCATTAATGTGCCTGCGCAGCCCGCCTTGGGATCTGGTGTGCCGTACACGGTAAGCGGAACCCTCGATTGTACGATTGCTCCCGCGCACATCGGACAGGGTTCGAGTGTAACGTATAAGGTGCATTCCAGCAGGCGCCAAGAGTTCAGCGCCGCGCTAGCTTCCCGAATCGCCACCATTTCCGCATGCGCGGTGGAATCCATTGTTGTTTCGCGTAAATTATACCCTCTTCCGATAATTTCGCCCCGCCGGACGATGACGGCGCCGATCGGAACCTCGCCCAGCGCTTCCGCTTTGCGCGCTTCCACGATTGCCTCGCTCATCCACCGTTCGTGTTCCTCTTGCTGCCCAGGGCGTACAACGTTGTCGCATTTGTTCAAGCTTCTCTTCCTTTCCGCTCCAGGCCGGATTGTTCTACGAACGAGCATTCGTTCTTAACAAATTGTGAATAACTCTGTGGAAAACCCGGTTCTTGTCCACAGCTTTATACACATGAGAGGTGTTGGTTTTGTTTATATGTGTATAACTTGTGGGCGGTTTCTATCCTATTGTAGATAAAGAGACGGCGGTTTTCAATATTTGATAAACGGAAAGCTTCATATAAATCCTTTTCAAATGGATGGGCAAAAGGTATGATATTTATTGAATAATCTGTTGATTTACCAGTCTTTTAAGAGGTGAATAAGAAGTTTGTCCATTAAAACGAAGCTTTCAGCAATTATTTTTGGCTCCGTGCTGCTCATTTTGGCGTTGAATTTAACTCTTAACTCCTACGCGACCCGCAATAATATGCGCAGCGAGATTGAGAGAAATATGAAGACGGCGGCCATGCAGATTGCGGTTTCCGTAGAACAGAGCAACTCCAGCTCCAAATATGCAGAACAGCTGCTGGCGAAAAACTTGCGGATGGCTGCTATTTTGATATCCAAAGAATTGGACCCGGATGTAGTCAACGTTTCGAATGCCGAGTTGAAGACACTGGCCTCAAAAGTAGGCGTTTCCAATATATCGCTGCTTGTCAGAACGAGGGATAACATTGTGGTTATGAAATCTTCCGACCCCAAAGAAATCGGCTTACCCACAAAAGGCTGGGGATTTTGGTATACGGCTTTTGTCGATCTGTTTGAAGAACGGGAAGTATCGGTAGCAAAGGGGCAGAGAATGGATCATTTCTGGTCCGGTCCTTTTGAATACTCTTCCTCCAACCCCGAGTACATCGAGAAATGGGGCTATTACCATGACGGGCGAAGCAATTACATTATCGACCCGTATATTCGCAGCACTTCAATCAGCAATTATGTCAGAATAATGAGTCCGGAAGAAATTGTGAAGCAGACCATGGAGGTTAACCCTGATATTTTGGAAATTACGGGCATCAATCCCTCCACCTTTGGCTCTTCAACCATGGCTCCGGACGGAACAGACAGCGTTAATGCCAAACTTCGCAACCGGCCGATCATGTACGGCACTTATCGTTTCGGCAACGTAGAGCAGGACAAAAATGCGGTGCTGCAAGCTCTGGCTAAACAAGAGCCCGTCATGATCGATACGATGGTGCGCGGAGCAAGGGTACTCAAGAGCTTTATTCCCGTTACCCTGCCGGATTCAGGCGCCTATGTCATTAGCGTGGTGATTGACTACACGGTCATATCTTCGGCTATCAAGGAACAATTGTGGAATAACATCCGGAGTTCTCTCTTGCTGCTTGCGGTCTTCCTGGTGGGCAGCTACATCCTGGCAGGCTTCATTATTCGGCCCATTCAGGCGATACTTGCCAAGGTTCAGGATGTGTCCCGGGGAAAATTCGATCCGCCGCTTGAGGTAGGAAGCAGAGATGAACTGGGGCAGCTGACGCTGCGGATCAACGCGATGACGCGCAATCTTGCCTTGCACACAAGCCGGCTCAGACAGACAGTGGAGGAGAACCGGAAGGTTAAGGAGCATCTAGAGTCAGTAATTAATGGCACTTCCGATGCCATTCATACAGCGGATATGAGCGGAACGGTGATAAGCGTGAACCGGGCTTTTGAAGAGCTGTATGGTTGGAAGGAGCGGGAGGTTGTGGGAAGCACCATCCGTCTCGTTCCGGACTCTGTTCTGAAAGAAGAGGAGACCCGGCTTCAGTGGCTAATCAAGGGGGCGCAACTGGCCCCGACAGAGACGCTTCGGTTGAAACGGGACGGGAGTGTAATTGAAGTCAGCGTAAGCACCTCGGTCATACGGGACGAAGAAGGCAAGCCGGTGTCCTTCGTGCATGTTTCCCGCGACATGACGGAGCGCAACCGGATGGAAGAGCTATTGAGACAATCCGAGAAGCTTACTACCGTCGGCCAGCTTGCCGCCGGCGTGGCGCATGAAATCCGGAATCCGCTGACGACGCTCCGAGGATTTTTACAGCTGCAAAGGGAGAAAAATATGCTTGTCCCTCTGCATGTGGATTTGATGCTCTCTGAGCTGGAGCGGATCAATCTGATCGTCAGCGAATTTCTTATATTGGCCAAGCCGCAGGCTGTGCGGTTTCAGCAAAAGGACGTTCGCCATGTTCTGCATGATGTGATCTCCTTGCTGGACAGTCAAGCTCATTTGCATAATATCGAGGTTAAGGACCGGTTTGAAGTAAGTCCGGCAATGGTACACTGTGAAGAGAACCAGTTGAAGCAGGTATTCATCAATATTATCAAAAACGGGATTGAATCGATGTCTTCAGGCGGCACGATAACGCTTGAGCAGAACCGGGTCGGGGATTCCATCGTTATTGTCATTACCGATGAGGGGGAAGGCATACCCGAGCATATTTTGCCGAAGCTTGGTCAGCCGTTCTTCTCAAATAAGGAGACGGGAACGGGACTTGGCCTGATGATTAGCCAGCGGATTATCCAGGCACATAAAGGAATGATGGAAATTGAAAGTCAGGTCGGGCAGGGAACCTCGGTAACGATCGTGCTGCCGGCAGCCAAAGAGAGTGCAGAACCTAGTAATGAGAAGATAGCCGAAGGAGAAGAAACGGGGTGATAATACCAGCATGAGAATTAACAAGTTTATCAGCGAGACCGGCGTCTGCTCGCGGCGTGAGGCGGACAAGCTGGTGGAAAGCGGCCGGGTGACCATTAATGGCGAACGGGCCGTGCTGGGCAGTCAGGCTGAGGCAGGGGATGATGTGCGCATAGATGGAAAAAGATTGGTGAGTGAATCCCAGACCGTCTATATCGTCCTGAACAAGCCAGTAGGCATAACCTCTACGACGGAGAGTCATGTTAAAGGGAATATCGTCGATTTTGTCGGGCATCATGAGCGCATCTTCCCAATCGGACGGCTGGATAAGGATTCGGAAGGACTGATCCTGCTGACCAATGACGGGGATATTGTCAACAAAATACTGCGTGCCGAAGGCCGGCATGAGAAGGAATATGTCGTCACCGTCGACCGCCCGATTACGCCTTCTTTTATTGCTGGAATGTCCAGCGGGGTAAAGATTCTCGGTGCGAAGACACTGCCCTGTCAGGTTACCCGGATAACGGAACGGGTATTCCGCATTGTTTTGACCGAAGGCAAGAACCGGCAAATCCGCCGGATGTGCAGTGCTTTCGGGTATGAGGTCCGGCGGCTGCAGCGCATCCGAATCATGAATATCCGCTTGGGCAACCTACAGGTAGGCGCGTGGCGCGATCTGACGACGGCGGAGAAGGCGGAGCTTGGAGATATGCTAAGCTACAAGCTTCTGTAAAAGAACGGAGCGCCGTTTGCTGCAAGCAATGGACACAAATAAAAAGCTGTTTTCAACCCTGATGCAGGCGGTTGAGAACAGCTCTTTTTAGTGAACGAATTCCTCGTACTTGATTCATCATTTGGCAGAAGGCGGGTTTCCCTTACTTTCCTGATACTTGCGGATAACGGCCACTTCTACCCGGCGGTTCTTGGCCCGTCCCGCCGCAGTTGAGTTGGTGGCAATCGGATGGTATTCCCCATAGCCAATCACGCTGAATTTCTCCGGATTCAGATAAGGATTCACCAGCAAAATCTTCATGAACTGCAGGGCACGGTTGGCACTAAGGTCCCAGTTGGAAGAGTATTGGCTGTTGGAGATCGGAATATTATCCGTAAATCCTTGAACGATCACATTATAATCGGGGAACTGCTGCAGCATTTGCGAGATGGCTCTTGCGAGCTGCTGCGACTCCGGCTTAACTGCAGCTTGTCCGGAGGCGAAGAGAGCATTGTCACTGATCGTAATCGTGAGCTGGGATTGGTTCAGCTTCGTGCTGAGCAAATTGGTAAGGCCGTTGTTCTGGATATACTGGTCGAACTGCTTCTTAAGCTTCTCCAGATCTTCCTGCTCCTTTTGACGCAGCTTGGCAATATCCGATTCGTCGAGACTCTTATCGACAACATTATCCATTTTATCAGCTTTACCCTGATCCAGATTTCTGTCGTTAGGTGACATGGACGAATAATCCAGAACACCAGACCCTCCGTTAAGGGCACTGCTGAAGGCTTGGGCCATCTGCTCGAATTTCTTCGCGTCCGTCGCACTCATGGCATACAGTACAAGAAACAAGGCAACCAAGAGCGTCATCAGGTCGGAATAGGGAAGGAGCCATGATTCATCGGCATGCTCCTCATGCTCCTCATGTCTGCCTTTTCTAGTCACCCGCAGCACCTTCCTTCTTATTGAGCTTTTGGCGCTCCAAAGGTGTCAGAAACACGGAAAGCTTCTGGTTAATCGCAATGGTAGACACTCCCGATTGGATAGACAGAAGACCCTCAAGCATCATCATTCTGATTTGAATTTCCTGTTTAGAGAGCCGCTTGAGCTTATTGGACATCGGGTGCCACAGCACATAACCGGTAAAGATACCGAGCAGCGTTGCGATAAAGGCCGCGCCGATCGCATGCGCCAGTTTCTCCATCGCGCTCATGTCTGCGAGTGCGGCGATCAGACCGATAACGGCACCAAGCACCCCGAGAGTAGGAGCATACATGCCGGCCTGGGAGAAAATAAGCGCGCCGACTTTATGGCGTTCTTCGGTCGCATGGATATCCTCAAGCAGCACATCTCTGACAAACTCCTGGTCGTTTCCGTCGATAATCATCCGCATGCCGCTCCGCAGAAAATCATCCTGAATCTCTTCCACCTTGGACTCCAGCGCCAGCAGGCCCTCCCGCCGGGTAATGGAGGCCCAATCCATGAACATGGTGATGACCTCGCCTTTATCAATCAGCTTCTTTCCGCCGAGAAACAAAATTTTGAACAGTTTCGGAACTTTTTTGATTTCCGACATTGGAAAGGCCATGAACAGGGAAGCGGCAGTACCCACAAGAATAATAACAAAGGCTGCGGGGTTGTTGAGGGCGGCTAACGGAGCTCCTTTGAGAAACATACCATAAACAACTGCTACGATACCAAGCACTAAACCGATAATTGTTGAAATTTGCATTGATACACCTCGTCCATGAGTTTTAATGATCTCGCCATGCCGCGTCTATCATCCGTGAATGGCGGCGGGCCAACAGGCGAAGAGCAATAAGGTCTATTCTTATTTATCGACAGGCTGCCCTTTTTTGTGAAGGCATTTCGGATATAATGGATTGAGGAAAGGAAATATTCACATGTCTATGAAGCGGAGTGATGGCGATATGGGCGTAAAGCACGGAAGAGATTATGGAGATATATTGCGCGATCTGACGAGAGCGGTGGAGAGTATACCGGACAGTTATCTGTTTTTTGAGATGGAGCCGGAGGAATGGCGGGAGCTGCCGCAGGAGTCGAAGCTGGAGGTATGGGAGGCGCTGGCTGAGGATTTATTCTTCGCCTTGGGGAATGAGCCGGTTATTCATGTCGGCAGCGGGGTCGTCATTTACGACAAAGAGGCGCACCGAATCAATATTTTGGTTGGCGACGAAGATATGGAATCGGTCGAACTTATTTAGTCCGAAACGCGGATGGAACAGCTGCCCATTTGCCCGGAGTCTGCGGTCCATGGTAAAATTGATGGTGCCCAAGGTTATAATTTCAGGGATTCAAGAATACATTAAACCGAAAAATAAACCTTTTTCCTGGCGCATCCCTTGGACGAAAGAACCTGAGGGATGTTTTGTTTAGCGGAAGGACTAAGGTAACGCGGGGGCTGTTTATCAAGGGAGGAAACATAAAGTGCTATTAACCGATGGAGAACTGCGTGAGCAGGTAGGCAAGCTCGAAGGCTGGAGGCTGGACAGTGGGGCCATGGTGCGCAAATATATGTTTAGCGATTTCATGAAAGGCATTGCGTTCGTGGACGAGGTCGCCACCATCTCGGAAGCGTTCGACCATCATCCGCATATTACAATCGATTATAAAACGGTAATCCTGCGGCTTGCGACAAGTGAGGAAGACGGCACCGGAATTACCGCGCTCGACGTACGCGAAGCCCATGAGTTTAACGAAGCATTCGAGAAGACCCGTTAATTTTTTAATGGCGGCGATAAGGGAAGGGTTTTTGAAAAATACGCCTCTGCGCCAGGAAAGCTTTAGCCTTCCTCCGCAGGGGCGTATTGTCTGTCATAGTCACTTTTTCTCGGACAGCCACATCGCGACATTGGCAATTTCCTCAGGGGCCAGCTTATCCTTAAAGGAAGGCATTTGCCCTCGTCCTTTGGTAACGATGCTGTATATCTGCTCCGCATTATGATTGTTTCCTTCTTGCTGCAGACTTGGTCCGACCCCGCCCTGAAGCTGATCGCCGTGGCAGGTAATGCAGTTGGCCTTTACTATCTGTTCCGCTTTGGCAGGCTCAGCCTTAACGGTCGGCATTGTAGGATGATTCTGCTCGGCAACCTGCTCCCGGCCAGGCAGCGTGAACATTAGGACAACCGCGAAGGCGCAGGCAGCGAAAAATAAACCGCTCATGATCCATTTTTGCATCCCATTCGTCCCTCCTGTGTAAGGCTGCTGCACTTATTATAACGGATGGTGAAGCGTTATCATAGCGTTTGTGTCAAAAAAATGAACGTTGGTTAGCCTAGTTCAAATTTTTAGCGGAGGACTTATCATAGACCATACAGTAAAAGGGTTTTTCACCATTTGGCGTGCGGCGTTCGTACGTATCGGTGATCGTGAAACCGCATTTGCGGTAAGCGCGAATCGCTCTTTGATTCCAGGTCAGAACCTCCAAATCCACCTCACGGCTGGGGTAACGCTTCAGCGCTTCCCTCACAATCGCTCCCACAAACAAATGGCCAAGGCCATGACCGCATAGGTCGGGGCGCATACCGATACCGAGCCGGACTGTACCCACCATCGGAAAGAGCTGTGCAAACCCGCAGAGATTATCCTTTTCATCCAATACTGAAACATACTGCTCCCTTCGGATTCGCGGATCTCCGAATTCAATGCCAAGGGACTCCATCTTATCCCACGCCAGCCAGCCGTAAATATTATAGGGCGCCTTATACTGCCACCCGCAAATGTCCTTGGCATGTGCACTTGTCATGGGAACGACGTGAAAGATAACGGGAGAGCTAATCATACGTTCAGCGACCTCCTTTCCTCGATAGGAACCTTTATACTTAGATTATATACATAATAAGGGGAAAGCGACGCAAAAACTTTGAAATATAGGAAAATATGGAAACCAATAAAGGAATTATCCGGAAAATAGGCGCAAACGCTGGGGTATGTTTAGGATAAACGAACAAAACCCCCTCGCCGGAAAGCATTTTCCGGGAAGGGGTCTTATATAACATTGCTATTGCACATTATCATCATCTGGAGAATCAGCGGCCGTATCTTGATAAGCGTCGGAGCTCATAACTCGTTTGGCGCCAACATAACGGTTAACGTAGTAGCTGTCGCTCAGGGAACTGATGGTAACGCCTTTCGAGGAGGAAGCATGAGCAAATTTGCCGTCACCGACATAAATGCCGACATGGGAAATGCCTCGTCCGGAAGTGTTAAAGAATACAAGATCTCCGGATCTCAAATCGCTGCGCGATATTGTTTTGCCCATTTTGAATTGGGAGCCTGACTGATGCGGAAGATTAATGCCGACTTGGTCAAACACATACATCGTAAATCCTGAACAATCAAATCCGCTGGTACTCGTACCGCCGGATACGTATCTCGTTCCAATCGCGCGGTCGATCACTTTATCCATTTTGGAATCGGCGAATGCGCTGCCTGCTCCAATCGCGAGAATGATGGACAAACTCAGAAATGCTGCTGCCAACTTCTTCTTCAAGGGACTGGACTCCTTCCACATGCCTGCGAGGTTAGCTTAAGGATTCGGTAGAAGGTCCCCTATGACCCCTCTGAAATAGGAGGTCAATTCACCCAAAGATGGTTCCCCCGCTTCCCTACTGTTAGGGAACTCGGCACTTGCAATAGTGTTCGAATTATAGTGATTAATCATGACAAAATTTTTGTTAAATGACAATACTGATTACAAAAATGTTACTGAAAACTCATTGCGACTATTGTAACAAACCTTTTGTTGCTTGGCAATCACTTTTAATATACTAAGAAAGCAATTTAGCAGTGATTACACTTATAGAATAGCAATAGATTCAACTAAGAAACATAGGTATTCGCCATTTCTTAACATTAATACATTAAAATTTCTTTTTTCATTTTGGAAAACGTGTTTCAAGGCTGTCGAAACCTGTGTACAGGTTAACTATAGGGAAAAGAAAAACCCGGAGCATGATTACATACATAATCATGCTCCGGGCGGCTATCTAAGTTTAATCGTAAGCTACAGATTGATATGCTTTTGTGTTCATGACCCGCTTGGCGCCAACATAACGATTGGCCCAATAGGACTGGCTCATCGAACTGATGGTTACGCCGCGCGAAGAAGAGGAATTCGCGAATTTGCCGTTGCCGACATAAATGCCGACATGGGAGACGCCGCTTCCGACCGTATTGAAGAACACCAGATCCCCTGCACGCAGTTTGCTGCGTGACACGGCGGTTCCAACTTTATATTGCGCTTTGGAAGTACGAGGCAGGGTTAGGCCCATCTTTTTATAAACGTATTTAGTGAATCCGGAACAATCAAAGCCGGCTGTGCTCATTCCGCCGGTTTTATATGAGGTTCCCAATGTTTTTGCAATAACCGTATCCATTTTGGAGTCTGCGAAAGCGCTTCCGGACCCTAAAGTGAAAGCCATCACAAGGCTCAATGCAGCTGCTGCAAGTTTCTTCTTTATGTGTCGACCTCTCAAAACTTATGTTCTCCTTCCAGATGCCTGCGTGGTTAGCTTAAGGATTCGGTTTGAAGGTTCCCTATGATCTCTTTGTTGCTAGATCAATTCACCCAAAAAATGGTTCCCCCGCTCCCCGGTGCTTGGGGATTTGGCTTGGTGTGCACCAGTATATCGACTCGATTCAACAGCATATAACAAAATATTCAGAATAATTTGAAAGATTACAAACTTGTTACCTCAACACAAGCCTCATTGTATCAGAGGAATTACAGTTTTGCAAACTTTTTTCGGCGGGCAGGCTTGCGGAGATTGAGAAATAAAAAAGAGTTCAGATTCCTGTCACGGAATTTGAACTCTTTTTACCGTTTTATTGCAGATAAAGGGTTTTCTTTTTATGGAGCCGCTGTTTTGCTGTGCCACAAATGATACTGCGCCGACAATCCCCACATGTCGAACAGAGTGGAAGGCAGGGGCGATAGCTGCCTGATAAACAGTGCGGGCAACCCGGGGCAGAGCCAGCCTGTTACTGCGCAGATCAAAGCGATCAGGAAACCGCCTGCTCCCAGCAGAGCCTGCAATGCAGAAGCATGGAGGATGCATCGCAAGGCCACCAGTAGTGAAGCGAACAGACCGGAGCCGCCGGTATAACCGAACTGCATATAAAGCAGGACCAGACGGATAATAAATACATAGACCAGCCATGCAAGAAGCCAGGGAAGAATACGTAAGAGCAGCGCCGGTTCCCAGTAGGACGACAAAATTAGCTTGTAACCCCTCGGCAGGAGCCAGTACAGGGGGAGAAGGGTCAGGACCCATTCGGCGGCGCTGAAGAGCAGAACGGGCAGCCCGTACTTTTTCATTCCGGGAAAAAAGAACAGCCCGCGTTCTCCCCTGCTCTCCTGATGCAGCTCATGCAGCAGACCCGCGCGGATGAATGGCGCAGCCAGCAGGCGTACGGCGGCCAGAATCAACAGCGTCCACAGCCAGCGCCGCACGTCGTGATTGGCAGACAGGCTCAATTGAGCCTCGATATAGTACAGCATCCTGCCTATCGCGCTGCCGCCGGCATTTTCCGAGGGGTAGCGCAGCAGCGCCGGGACAACCGCCGATCTCACAAAACGGTACATCAAGTACCCCCACAGCAGCCGGTAGATAAACAGCAGAATCAGAATATACAGCTGTTCCTTGACGCTGCCCCAGCCCCGGGTTATCCAAATTCTCATTTGACCTCACCTCACCAGACGAAAGTTCCGAGCACAGTTTCGATTGCGTTTGTCAGGCTGAGGGTCCAGCGGGAAACGAAGGCTGCGGGGAGAGAGGCTTTTCTGAAGTTGTTCATATGCTTGTTCTCCAGCAATACTTCGTGACCCGGGTCCACCTCGGCCGAAACAAGAGGAGCCGTAGACGTGAGCCGGAACGTGATTTCGCCCCCTTGGCCGCTCCACGTTTTTTGCAGCGTCCGGCCGTCAGCGAAGGTGAACTTGACGTTTACGCCGGTGTATAGGCTGCCCTTATTAGCGATGGTTGCCTGCGACTCGTAACCGCCGTTTTTGTTCTTGCTTACGGTAATGCCCTCAACGGAGAAGTCGGGAGCATCCCCGCCGTATACGTAATGTTCGAAGTAACCTTGCCACGACTTTTTGGTTGCCTTCTCCACCACTTTTTGAAAATCGGCAGTGGCTGGATGGTGGAAGCGATACTTGCGGGCATAGGAGGACATAATGGAATCCATCGTCTTCAAGCCGACCTGTCTTTCGATATCCTTGAGCACCAGCTTGCCCCTCACGTAGACGTTCTGGGTGTAGGCGTTTGCTCCGCCGTATTTCCAGGCATTCAGAGTCAGCGGCTTGGGGGCAGTGATAAGACTGGCCTGCAGCGGCAGATTGGAGGCGATCCCGTACTCCTGTTCCATCAGCCTGTCCTCAGCATAGGAGGTGAAGCTCTCATCAAGCCAGGCTTCCTCGAATTCATTGCTTGCAACCATGCCGTAAAAATACTGGTGTCCGATTTCGTGAATCACCGTCCGCTCCAGTGAGGTGCCGGCACTATCTCTATTCGCGGCGAAGGCGGTAATCAGGGTGGGATATTCCATGCCTCCTGCTCCGTTGCCCTCTTTGGGCGGCACAACGATAGACAGTGTTGTATAGGGATACGGGCCGTACCATTTGCTGAAAGCGGTCAACGCGGCTTTGGCGGCCTGGAAATAGCGCTCCTTCAGATCTTTGTGCAGAGGGTCCAAATACAGCTTGATCCGCACGCCGGGCACTTCCGCCGCAGAGAACGCCTCCTCCGCATAGATAAAGTTAGGGGAAGCAGCCCAGGCGAAATCGTGGACATCGTCGGCATAAAACTGATAGATTTTGCGTCCTTCCGTGATTTTGTGGTTTTTGACAGGGAATCCGGTAGCGGCCACCGTATAGTTTTTGGGAACCGAAATAGCTGCGCTGTATATGCCGAAGTCGCTGTAAAATTCAGAATTGCCGTGATACTGGTGAAGGTTCCAGCCTTCATCCTTCACGCCGCGCGTTCCGGCCGGTTCGTAGACGCTAAGCTTGGGGAACCACTGGCCGGCCATGACAAAATCCCCGGATTCGCCCATACGGGCGAAGATTTTCGGCAGCCGCACTTCATACTGCAGCTTGAGCGTCACGCTTTCCCCGCCGTTTACCGGCTGCGGAAGATGGATTTTGATCAGCGTCCGGTCGCTCGGATTGCCGTCGTCGGGCTGGACGTACTGCATTCGGTGCAGAAGGGACACGCCGTCTTCGGTACGCACATCAGTCAGCGTCATGGAGCCGAATCCGTTCTCAGGCATGCTGTCGCCGCGCAGCTTGCCGCCGGATTCTTTCATGAATGTCGTCTTGTCCGAGGCAAAGGCATTGGGATAGAGATGAAAATACAGGTCGCTCACCGGCTTCTTGCCGGGATGGGTCCAGGTTACCGTCTCGGCGGCGGTCAGCTGTCTTTCATCCGGAGCGAGCTGTACGCTAATGTGATACTCTACCACTCTCCGGCTAAGCGCCTGTGCGGCCGGCGGCGTCACCGGCAGGCCCGGCAGGGCTGGCTTTACAGCCGTCCCCTGGCCGGTAGTGGCCGGAGGCTTGGCCGCTTCAGGGGCGGCGGCGGAGCGGGAGTCCAGAGGTGATCCGGATAACGCCCATAGCGCTCCTAGCAGACAGAGGACGGCCAGGGCAGCGAAGAGAAAGGTAGTGCGGAATCGTCGCATCATACTGTAATTCCTCCCGTTGACAAGCTTCTATGGGATGTATATGTTGGCATCCGCCGTATTATTAGCTAAAATTAAATTATTCAAGAAGAAACGGCTGACGGTGTTCTTGGAGGACGCAAGCCTATAAATGACTAAATTTCAAAAGGGAAGGGAGTGCGGCATGGACAACAAGCAGCCGGACAGCAAGAAACAGATTGCCTTGAATATAGTGAACGCGAAGAGCAAGCATAAAGGCTTCGGAGCAGGCTCAATCGACTTGAACAACGTGTCTCCTGTCATTATCGACGGCGGCGAGGCGGTCATCGACATTGGTGCCATGCATGCCAAGAGCAAGGTGGAGAAGGGCATCAAGTTCTCCATGAACCGCGAGGATGTGCCGGAAGGCAGACAGGTGTGGGTTGTGTGGGTGGCGGTTGAACGCACGCCGGAAGGACAGCACTATGCCGGCTTGACCGCCTGCGAGATGTGGATTGACAGCGAAGCGAAGCGCGGCTGGAAGATTCTTGCCGATCATGTGAACAAGCTGGATTCGGCGCTTAAACGGCGGATCATTGCAGAGGGGCTTGGCGCACAGGAGAAGGCGGCGCTCAAATCGCTGCTCGTCTCGCATAATCCGGAATGGTGGAATGCGTCGCCCGAGGAATTAAAGCAGGCTCTCGAAGGCTAAAGCGGAGGCGGGAGGTAAGGGTTCTTACGGGTATGGATACCCGTTACAAGCATAGAAGGCTTCGCCTTTCCTTGGCTTTAAGGAAGAGCGAAGCCTTTTTTACCAGAAGCGGATACCGCTGCTCATGCCGATGGCTTGCAGTGTGCCGATATCCACTCGGCGGGTATGCAGTCCGGTCAGCGTGGTGTTGATGATACCCAGCGCACCGATTATTGTAATCAGCGCGATTAATCCATAGCCGATACTCCGGATGCCGGACAGAGATTGTTCGATTTCTGTTTTGGCTTCCTCAAGGGATGTCAGGGTACTTCCCGGCATCATCACATCTTGCTGAATCAGATCGGGGCCTTTCAAGGCAAGCTCCAGCGCGTCCGTGCCGTTCTCCGCTTCCCATACCTCATAGCCTTCCGTCATCAAATATTCCGAGACCATCGAGACAATATCCCGCTCGTCGTCAGCGACAAGCACAACAGGCTTCATCCGGATCAGCACCTTTTTAAAATATAAAGAATGCTCTATACTAACTATAAACCCGAAAATGGCATGAAACTGTACGTAAACGAGAAAAAGACCAGGGCAATGGCTGGTCAGGTGATCATATGTACGCCGCTGAAACTCTTTTTGCAGGCACAGCAAGGGTTCCGCGCATTTCGAGAAGAATTTTCGGCATTTCGGCCGTGCGGAGAGAATTACCAGCTATTTGTATTTCTTGGAGTGATGGCGAATAAACACGGCCTTAAGTTGGGTTCTTAAGATATATGCAATTAGGAGCGCTGCGAATTTAACATGATATTCTATTTCTGTGAGAATCCGGACATCCCCGCTTGTAAGGAGCGGTTTTCCCAAGTCTTCTTAGTATATAAAGCGCCGTGAGCTGCATCTACCGGCCGCTTGTGAACTTTCGTTTAAGCTGGCTGACTCTTGCCTGGCTGATGCCGAGTATCCCGGCAAGTTCCTTCTGATTCGCACCCGGATGTTCCAGCATCGTTTGCTCCAGCCGCTCGCGTAGTTCTTCCGATTTGCTTTTCTTTTTGCCTGCGCCAAGATCCGAAGAGGGAACATGGATTTCCTCATCCGGCTCCTGCTCCGCCGCATGATCGCTCTGACCGTGGTTCGCAAGCTCCTGAAGACAACTGTTGCAGATGAATTGGTCCTTAAAATAAGTGACATTGTCCAGACTCCTGCAGAAGGTGCATTCTGTTGAAGTGTATTTGCGCAGAACAATAATGTGATCGTCCAAAATAAAAAACTCAATCGGATCCCCAATATCTATATTGCGTGTCATACGGATTTCTACGGGAACCACAATGCGTCCAAGATTATCCAAACTCCGGATCATACCTGTATCCTTCATTTCATGTCCCTCATTTATTTTTTCAGATTTGGTTGTATTTAATTATTATAACAGTAAATGTATTTTAAGATAAAGGGGAAAGCGTGTACGTTAAATGAACCTTTTGCTCCCCAGTGAAGGATGTCCATTCAAAAGAAAGCGTGTCCCCCAAGCGTCCGGTAAACTCAAGATTGTCGCCGGGATAGTCGATTTCGGTGTTGGGATATGCCTCCAGCCAGGCCTGGTCGTCCGCGCTGAGCAGCTGCTTATACAGCTGAACGCTCTGGCCGCTGCGGCGGTCGATGAGAATGAGCGTGCCTTTTTGGAAGGGCCGTACCAGTAGAAAGTCGGTATCCACGTATTCCACCGCGAAGGCGTCATTAATACCGGTAATCTTCAGCAGATCATAGGTTTTAAAAATATGCCCGTCCGGATTCACAAGCGTCAGCATCTGCCCGTCGACCATGACCACATTTCCCTGAAAAGCAAAAACATCCCGCTTCAATCCGACCATGCGGGGATTCCAATAGCGGGTCTTGGCCTGGCGCACCAGGGACCCGCCTGAAACAAGCGCGCGCCAGCGGGTATTGTTGATATGCGGCTCGCCGCTGGCATTCTCGATCTCGACGGCATAGCTGGCCGAGCTGATCCTCCGCACGGACATGCTCACCCAGTCGAGATCGTTAACCTGGATCATACCTGCACGGAGAGGCACTGTACCGCTTTGTCCGCTGTACAGGACGCCATGCTCCCGGTTCAGCCAGAACAGCTCGCGTCCCGTTGACGTCTTGATATACCTTGACACATATGAGACCGCAAATCGATTGCCGCCTTTCCAGGATACCGGCACGCCGAAAGCTTTGGAGAACAGCTTCACCGGCACATAGGTCACCCCGCCCCGGATCAGCGTCTCTCCTCCCAGCATAATCACCTTCCCTGCCGCGGTATAGGCTTTGGGCTGGCCCGCTTTCAGGGTGACTGCCTGATAGAGTCCCGTCACTTCGAGACTGGATTTATCAGCGTTCCACAGCAGTTGAAGATCCAGATACGATGAAATGTCTTTCAATGGCACGTATGTGGTTCCGTTCTTCTGAAAGCCGGAATGCTCCAATGACAACTCGTTTAGGCTGGCGGATTCCGCTGCGGACGGGACTGCGGGCGGAGTGGAAGCACTGGAGGCGAAAGCCGCCTCAGTCGGTGCGGAGGCAAACAGCAGGGTGGTGAGAGTGGAAGCGGCTAACAGAGCGGCGGTTCGTCTGGAGGCTTTGCTTCGGGTATTCATGACACAACCTCTTTCTCTTTAAAAATGGCTATAATTCACTTTACCATCAAATTATTGGGAAATGCTATGCGATAATGGACGTTTCCAGCTTTAAAAAGGTTGCAAAATAAAAAGCCCCTCCATTTGTCCATAGAACAAGGAGAGGCTTATTCGGCGTTTATAATATTACGGCCGGTCCCCTGTCCAGATAAAGGGCTCAGCCTTGCTGTCATGAGCGGAGACATAAGGGTTATCCCTGATGTAGAACCGCCAGGGAAAGCCGGCATACTCTTCCGCGTAAGGGATGTTGATGCGCGCAGCCTGGACAATCGGAAGGC
>NZ_ASSD01000658.1 GCF_000520715.1 Paenibacillus zanthoxyli JH29 | reverse complement strand
GCTCCTTCTATCTCTTCAGCTTCCTGACAGGCTATGGCGGATATATCTTCGGTAACAACGAAACCGATCCGAATGATATCGGCGTCAACAATGAAGGAGCGGTCAAAGGCATGCAATTCTTCCAATCGTTGAAAGAGATTCTGCCGATGCAATTCACGGATATGACCCGGGACGCGAAGAATGGACTGTGGGAGCAGGGCAAGCTCGCCATTAATATGGATGGCAGTTGGGAAATCGGCAAATACAGCAGCCTTCCATTTAACGTAGCCGTTATCCCGATGCCCGCAATGCCAGGCGGGAACCATCCCGTTCCTTTGGCGGGAACCACCTCCTATTACGTAAGCACCTATTCGAAGTATCCGAATGCGGCCAAGCTGTTCGCCAACTTCATAACATCCGAAGAAATGCAGATTAAAGACAACGAATTGATCGGCTCCATCCCGGCCGCCAAAGGAATTAACGACAGCTTGAGACAAGATGAGGTTATGAAGGGCTTCATGCAGTTGATCGAAAACAGCCGGATGTGGTCAAGTATTCCGGAAATGCGTTATTTCGGGCAATATATGGACCCGGCATTCGCTGATGTCTGGAACGGCGCCGATCCCAAAGCGACGCTCGACCGGGCGGCCGAAGGCATGAAGACCAGCATTTCGCAGAACAAGAAGTAAGCGATCGGACAAATTTGAAGCCGCATAAGGGATCACCCGGCGCTGACGGGTGATCCCACTTTATAGGGATGGGAGTTGAAGGGAGATGAAGGAACTGACAATGGAGAGAGAGTTCCCTCCGGATTCCAAAAAACACCGAAGAAACGCCACCTTGTTATCCGTATTGGTACTGGGTCTCGGTCAGTTGTATAACCGGCAATATGTAAAGGGCCTGATTATGATGGCCTTTTATGCCATCGGTATGTATACCGCGATTTTCCGCTTGCCTCATGCGCTCTGGGCGCTGATTACGCTTGGCGAACAGGAAACGAGTCTGAAGAAAGTGGGCAGATTGTACAAGCAGGTCATGGGAGACCACTCCATCTTCTTGATGGTCGAAGGTCTTGTCACTGTCTTCGTTATGATCGTACTGGTATGGCTGTATGCCGCCGGAATCAAGGATGCGTACCGGACGGGCAAATTGCGTGAAGAAGGGGTGACGCCCAATACGTTTAAGCAAACGTTGAGCTTTGTTACGGCTTACCGATTCCCGCACATTGTACTGGCGATTCCGCTCATCGGCGTTGTGTTCTTTACCGTTATGCCGATTCTGTTCATGATTCTGATTGCCTTTACGGACTTCACCCGGGAGAATATGCCGCCGAAAAGTCTGATTGATTGGCAAGGCTTCAAGGCATTTGAGGATATATTTCGCATTAAGGCGTGGAGGCATACCTTCTTCAGCGTAACGCTGTGGACCTTTGTCTGGGCCTTCCTGGCGACGATCACGGGTTATTTCGGCGGATTTGCCGTCGCGCTGCTCGTTCAGCAGAAGGATATCCGGCTCCGTTCCCTGTGGCGAACCATTTTCATCCTGCCGTTTGCGATTCCGATGTTTGTATCGACGCTAATTCTCAGGAATATCTTTAACGGCCAATTCGGACCGGTTAACCAATATTTGTCCCTAATCGGCATTGAGAGGATTCCTTGGCTGTCCGATCCCATGTGGGCCAAGCTGACCCTGATTCTGGCGAACTTCTGGCTAAGCTTCCCGGTCTCCATGCTGATGATCATCGGGATTCTGGCAACCATTCCTAAGGATATGTATGAAGCTGCGGATATCGACGGCGCCAGCGGGTTTCAGAAGGTCCGGCTCATTACGTTCCCGATGGTGATGTTCTCCATGGCTCCGCTCATCATTATGCAGTTTGCCGCCAACATCAATAATTTCAATATTGTATACCTGCTTACGGATGGCAAGCCAGTCAACGGGAATTTCCAATTTGCCGGACATACGGATATTTTGATTACATGGCTCTTTAAGCTGTCGATGGATCAGGGGCAATACAACCTCGCTTCGGTCATTGGAATATTTATCTTTATCGTGCTGTCCGTATTCGCTATCTGGAATGTGCGCAATACCAAAGCGTTCAAAGAGGAGGAGGCGTCATGATTGGCAAAAAAGCGGCAAAGGTAACCCGGCTGTCGTTCAGTTATGTTGCGCTTACGATCATTGCGGTGTTCTGCATCTATCCTGCTCTCTGGGTGCTGATGTCTTCTTTCCGTACAGGGAGTTCGCTGTTCAGTGAGACCATACTTCCAACTTCCTATACGTTCAGCCACTACACGGATCTGTTCGCGAAGCGTCCGTTCGCGGTCTGGTATGTCAATACGCTCAAAATTGCGGTTACCAGTATGATCCTCGGCACGATATTGACCTTGCTGACCGGTTACGCGCTGTCGGTATTCCGTTTCAAAGGACGCAAAAATTTGATGAGCATCCTGCTCGTACTCGGATTATTTCCCGGATTTATGAGTATGATTGCGATTTTTATTCTACTGAATCAAATGAACCTGCTGAATACACATCTTGCGGTCATTATCGTCTATGCGGCGGGAGCGCCCTTGTTCTTCCTGTTCGCCAAAAGCTATTTTGACACGATTCCCCGAAGTCTTGTCGAAGCTGCGCGGATTGACGGAGCCGGGCATATGCCGATATTTTTTCGGATCGTGCTCCCGCTGTCGACCCCGCTCATTGTGTACACTGCGCTTATGACATTCACTGGGGCGTTCACCGACTTCATCTTCGCTAAGCTGGTCCTGCGTTCGCCGGACAAGAAGACGCTTGCGGTCGGCCTGTTCGACATGATCGGCGACCGTTTCTCGAATGAATTTACGATGTTTGCCGCAGGCTGCGTATTGGCTGCCGTTCCGGTCACCATCTTGTTCATCCTGATGCAGCGCTTCCTGGTAGACGGATTGACGGCTGGGGCCGATAAGGGATGAGCACATGCTCTAAATGTAAACTTTAACCATGAAGTGAAGTTCAAGGATATTAACGTTTAACTAATGTTCAGGAGGATCAAGATATGTTAACCAGCGAACAGATCAGTCCCGATAAAATACAGGCCGATTACGCAGCCGCGTTCACGCAGACGCTCGGGCGCGTTCAGGCCGTTACTGCGGAAGGCGGGCTCGTACTTTTCACTTGTGAAAATGGCAAACTCGCCGTGGGCAGAGTTCGTACAGGAATCATCCGGATCAAGCTGTTCGCCGGAGCCGGGCCTGGAGACCCGATTCATCTGCGCACCACAGAGGCGGTCATCGGGTACGAGGAGAATCCCAGCGGTAAAGAAGCGGAACTGCAGGTAAGCGACACCGAGTCCGCCTATAGGATTGAAACGGACGGCATAACGGTTGAAGTCGCCAAACAAGACAGCAGTCTCCGGTTCATAAATGAGTCCGGACAGATTCTGGCTCATCATCCGCTGCTCGCCTGGAACGAAGACAAAGCGGCGGCCGCTCTGTTCCAGGCAACGGAGCATACGCATTATTACGGGCTGGGGGAGAAGACGGGCTTTCTGGACAAACGGGGAGAGCGCTACGAAATGTGGAACTCCGATAACTTTTCCCCGCATGTGCCGGAAATTGAAGCGCTGTACCAGTCGATTCCTTTTTTAATCGTAAACGAGCCGGGGAATGCCTATGGGATTTTGCTGGATAATCCTGGGAGATCGGTGTTCGACATGCGCGGCTCGGAGCAGGCGTTCACGATTCATACGGAAACTGGCGGGGTGGATTATTACTTCATCGCCGGACCGAAATTCAAGGATGTGGTAGGGCGCTATACCGCTCTTACCGGACGGATTCAGCTGCCGCCAAGGTGGTCCATAGGATATCACCAGTCCCGCTACAGCTACATGGACCAGGAGGAAGTGTTGGAGCTGGCCCGTACTTTTCGGGAAAAAGAAATTCCGTGCGACGTCATCCACCTGGACATTCATTATATGAACGAATACCGTGTCTTTACGTTTGATCCGGTGCGGTTCCCCGATCCGAAAGCGATGATTGCGGAATTGAAAAGTCTTGGCATCCGGATTGTGCCTATCGTTGATCCGGGCGTCAAGTTCGATCCGGACTACCACGTCTATCAAGAAGGCGCGGAGTCGAATTACTTCTGCTTGAAGCCGGACGGCGCTCCCTTTATCGGTCCGGTCTGGCCGGGCCAAAGCGTATTTCCCGACTTCACGGAGGCGAAGGTTCGCGAATGGTGGGGAGGGCTTCACCGGTTCTTTACGGAGATGGGGATCGAGGGTATTTGGAACGACATGAATGAGCCTTCGGTCTTCAACGAGTGCAAGACGATTGAGCCGGCTACGCTTCATGGCAATAACGGCCATCCGGCAACGCACGGAGAGATTCATAATCTGTACGGCATGATGATGTCCAAAGCGACCGCGGAAGGGATGGCCAATAATCTGGACGGACGCCGGCCATTTGTGCTGTCGCGCGCCGGCTACGCTGGAATCCAGCGCTATGCGGCCGTCTGGACGGGCGACAACCGCAGCTACTGGGAGCATATGGCGCTCGCGATGCCGATGGTGCTTAATCTGGGGCTGTCGGGCGTAGCCTTCGCGGGTCCCGATATAGGGGGATTCGGTCACCACACGACCGGAGAACTGCTGGCGAGATGGACGCAGATGGGAGCGCTGTTCCCTTTTTGCCGGAATCACAGCATGCTGGACACCGTTCGCCAGGAACCTTGGTCCTTCGGAACCGATGTGGAGAACATTTGCCGGGATTACATCCGCCTGCGCTACTCCTTGATGCCGCTGCTGTATTCCGTGTTCCGGGAGGCTGCCGAGACGGGGATGCCGGTCATAAGGCCGCTGCTGCTGGAGTACCCGGACGACCCCAATACGGTGAACCTGTGCGATCAATTCCTGCTCGGAGATCAGCTGCTGGCGGCTCCCGTCTATCGCCCCGATACGTATCACCGTGTCGTCTACTTGCCTGAAGGAAATTGGTTCGACTACTGGACGGGTGAAAGAAGGGCAGGGGGCAGCCACTTTATGGCCCATGCTCCATTAGATACGCTGCCGCTGTACGTGAAGGAAGGGGCAATGATCCCTCGTACCGAACCGGCCGCATCAACCGAATTTCAACGCTCGCCGGAGCTGCTGCTGGATATTTATACACCGGAGAATGGCGAAGGCGCCTTTGACCTGTACGATGACGACGGAACGACTTATGCCTTTAAGGACAATTCCTTCAACCTGCACCGGTTGACGGTGGAAGGGACTGAGGGAACGGTCAAATTCCATATTCAACCTGCATGTATCGGTTACGCCGAGGGCTGGAAGAGATGGACCATAACGTTCAAGCATCTCCGGTTTGCCGGGTGCCGTCTGGATTTCGGGACAGAAGCGCCTAGCCGGGAAGAACTGAAGGGGCTCGCCAAGGGATGGCATTTCGACCGAGCCGCCGGAGAACTGACTGTGGTTATGGACCAGCCTTTGGAGGATATGGAACTGGTTATTCAAGCTCTGTAAAAAGGCGGTATGACCGCTGCCTGTGCTGATCGGACTTGTTAACTTTTAAGCATTATGGCGTGAATAAAAATTACATGAAAATAATAATAATCCATATGTTTACAAGTGAGTTTAGACTGGATAACAAAATATACCTGTTTTTTTGTGCGACTTGACATAATGCATGTTATGTAATTGACGATAAAGCTGACGTGCGATTATCTTCTAGATATTGAAAATATAACTCGATGAGGTGATCGCAGATGAAAAAATGGTTGTTATCCAGTTTCGCATTTCTTTTGATTCTAATGCCTCTGCAAGTCCAAGCCGCGAACAGTCAAGAGGTCCGGCCAATCGCCGTACAAGGCGCAATGGACATGGAAGTCGCTTACTTCCTGAAGCAAATGGGCGATTATAAGACGGAAACATTCGGTTCATATCATTTTTATTCCGGCAAAATCGCAGGCGTTCCGGTTGTCGTCTCCCAAACGAATATCGGTATGGTGAACGCCTCCGCTTCAACCACGCTTTTAATTGAGAAATATCATCCAAAAGCGATCATCAACCAGGGAACGGCGGGCGGTCACGACCCGGCACTCCATAAGTTCGACATCGTGGTTGGCGCGAAAAGCATTAATTACGGCTGGTTCCAATCCGCACATCGGGATGCCGGGGCGGGAGTCGACACCGGTAGCTGGAAGGTGCTTACAGAGCCGGTTGAGCCGGACCCTGAACTGTATAAGACGGCAATGAGCGTGGCGGACCGGTATCAGCACGGTAAAGTGGTCTCTGGAGTAATCGGCACATCGGACGCATGGAACAGAGAACTCGACCGCATTAAGGAGCTGCATGATACTTTGGGTACTAGTGCGGAAGAAATGGAGACCGGATCGGTTGCCGAGGTAGCCAAGACGTTCAATGTTCCTTTTCTGGGTATCCGGATCTTGTCGAATTCCGAATTGTATAATGAAGATTTCGATCCGAAGTCGGCTGACTACTGCTCCGAGTTCGTCATCGAAGTGATCAAAGAAATCGAGAGCGGCGTGACCTTCTCGGACAAGCTGCAAGTGTACGCAGATGGTAAAGAAGTGGTCGGGCTTCTCGGACAATATGTGAACGGTGAAGCGATGGTTCCGCTGCGCGGCGTTCTGGAAAGCCTTGGGTCGGAAGTGAGCTGGGACATCGCCAAGAAGCAAATCCATGTTGTTCACGGCGGCAAGCACATTCCGGTCAAAGCTGGGGAGACGATGGTCAGCCAGGGCACAGCATGGATCGAACTGGACTCGCTAGATAAGATATTCGGGGTGAAGACGGATGTCCTTGGCTCCAATGTTTACATTTATGAATAATTGATACTCACACCCTAACCGTTCTGCGGTTTATGAAGAGCTCTCCCCTGCCAGGGAGGGCTCTAGTTCGTTGTATCGGCTCTCATCAGCCATTTCAGCCCTTCCCGCCGGCTCAGCGGCTTCAATTCCTCTTGATTGATAAATGCCTTGACTGACGCCGGATTGCTCTTGGAATATTCCCGCAAAGCCCAGCCGATCGCCTTTTGAATGAAAAATTCATTGGACGATGCATGCTCGCGGATATAGCGGTACAGCAGGTCTTCGTCCGTCGCTTCCTTATAATGAAGCTGAAACAGGAGTGCCGTGCGGTTAAGCCACATATTATCGGAATGCAGCCATTTCTCGCCATACTCCGGCTGAAGTTCGGGGTATTTGCGCAGCAGAAACCCTGCGGCGTTTGAAGCAAGCAGATCAACGGTATCCCACCAGGAGTGCCGGGTGATGCAGGCTTCGATCATAGGGAGGTCGGCGGGTTCCAGCTTTTTTCGCAGGGATTGCACGATATCCACCCCGCAGTATTGATACTCGCGCTCAGGCATTTCCCACAGCAGAGGAATCCACTCTATTACAACTACATTTTCAATAAGAATACCATCACTAATAACATTTTCTTATACCAATAAATTTTTATAATACAAATAGATTGGGAATTTATTGATATATAATCAAATTAGATATACACTTATTGGAATTGTTGTCCGATAAAAACTGCTATAGAAAAAAATTAGATGTATGCATTTTTTAAGGGGAATTATTTAGTTCTACATCAATAAAAAGAAAGGAGCATTATATTAATTAGGACTATTACAATTGTGAGGCGAGATTAAACTGTAGAATTCTGAGCTCGGTGTCATATACGATTATGACTTGATGCAAATGGAAGTAAGGAGAAAGGAGAGGATATGCAGAATCTAAAAATCACCATAATTAGAGCGTTATTATACGTATTAGTTGTTATTATTTTACATATTATGTTTGTGTACATACTTGGTATCAAGATCGAAGGATGGAGCCATAAGATTTTGAGGGATATATTAAAATCGTATGCCTCACCTCTTTTCTATTATTAATTAATAATGTTATATTTTTCAGGGTCAATATCCTAAAATATAAATTAATATGGTTAATAGCGAGTTTGCTACCCAGCTTTATACTGTTAATACTATTTAAAATTAGTGATAAGTATATGAATTCAAGTTTTATTAATTTCTCAGGATATCAACTCCAAATGATAGTAATTCTTCTTTGGGTCTATATTATTATACAGTTGTTCTTATTTTATGTTTGGAAAATTGAACGCAGGAATGATCAAGATAAGTACTGAATTAATGGATGGAAAATTCAAAATATTAAGTTGGAAGAGGAAGATTATATAATAATAGAGGCTATTTGCAATGATTATTCACTTTAAATCATTATTACACTTAGTGAATAGTTTCGGTCGTGACTATGGGAAATGTTTAACCATCCGTCTGCTGTTATCTCCAAATTTCTTGTTTTATACCACTCTTTGCGGACAAAATCAGATGACAAAGACGGTCGCTATCGCTCCTATAGTTTGTAAACCCCCTCTCCCTTTGTCTTATTAGTTTTGTTTCCTTACTCCTCTATTTGCATTTTATTTATCAAGTTCGCCCTATATATTTCCGACAACTATTCATCTTTTGAGTTAGATTGCCGATGATTACATTAAAAGGAATTGGGAGAATAAATATGATTATATGGAATTATTCCTTTTTATTTTCATAATTTTAATGATCTTTTCAGAGAATTTGAGAAATTTATAAAAGAGGATGAATATATGAGAAAAAAATTTAAATTCTTGTTGATAAGATGTATTGGATTAAGCGTTAGTGCTTTACTAGGTATTTTAACTTTTTATTTTTTTATAAGCCTTTTTCTTTCTAATAAGAGTAAAATCATTCCGGTTATTATTGCAATATCTTTTGTTGCCATTGTTTTCATAATTGGAGGACCTATTTTCATTATGAATTATTTAAAGAAATTTACAACAGAGAAATTCATAGGTATAAATATTTTAATTTTTTTCATCTTTTTTATTTTCAGTCCTTTTATGGCGAGTATTGGATCAGAAATTAAAGATACTATTGCACAGAGGTCTTTACCAGACTTAAAGAGTCGCCAAGAGATCTATCAGGAAATTAACAAGCAATTACAGGGGACGAATTTTTCTTATCAGGTGGATATCAAAAAAAGTGAGGATGAGACAATTAAAGATGGGAGAAAATTATCCATCATTCTGAAGAAACAGACGGAGGAGGAACTTGATAAAGAAGAAATTTACGGAATTATAAAAATTTTACCTCTCAGAGCACTTAACCTAACAATGCTTAGAAAGAATGGAGAGGAATCAATTGTATTATTATTAGATAAGCGAAAGGGAATACTCAACTGTTTTCCAAATTATACATGTGAAAGATTTGGCATTTATACTAAATAACTATTGAAAGAGGAAGGAATAATGAAAAAAATATCAATCATCTTGCTTTGTTTAATACTGCAGTTCTCATTATTTAATTTTGAAACGTTTGGACAGTCTATTGATACTGAATTACAAAAGACTGATATAGAAAATGAATTGCAGATTAATAATCCTGAAGACCAACAAAGAGGTTCTATTGGTATTCTTAGTACTAATGTATGGGCAGAAGATTCAGAGATTGAAATTGGTAGTAGAAATATGAGAATTCATTATAGTTTTAATGATTCGCCACATCAAGTTGAAATAAAAATATATAGAAATAATGAACTCTGGACATCTTTCTATCGTGATAACGGACTTTATAGCGATACATTTGAATATACTACTGAGAAAGATGGGGTATACAGAATAGTTGTTAGACCAACCAATGCATATAGTTACGGAGGGGAATGTACTGTTACAGTCTATAGAAATGTAGTGGTTCTTATTCCGGGAATTATGGGGAGTGAGATGTTTGAGCAAGCTAATAATAATAAGGTTTGGAAACCTGGCAACCTTACTTTTGCTCGGGATATACCGAAATTAAAAATGAATGCAGACGGAACATCAATTGTAAATCTAAAATCGGGTATTCCTATAAAAGATTTCTATGAAGATATGGCAACCTATCTTTTTAATAATAATTTTAAAGTAATTAATTTTGGATATGATTGGAGACTAGATATTAAGGATAGTGCAAGGAGTTTGAAGACAGTCATAGATAATGCGAAGATTGATAATCCGTATAGTAAGATATATATTGTCGCTCATAGTATGGGGGGGTTAGTTGCTACTGAATATATTAATCAAGGCAATGGAAATAATATAAATAAATTAATTACTATAGGAACTCCTTATTTAGGTGCACCAAAAGCAGCCTACATTTTTGAGACAGGAAATGGAGCATCGACACTTCAAAATCTAGCAATTAATAGTCTATTGAAAGATGTGGTACCTAATATTTACTCAGTATATCAACTGCTTCCACCATCAAATTATTTTGATTGGAATCATAAAGATTCATACATTACTTATGTAACTTATACAGGCGCTGGAAGACAAGTAAAAGATAAAGTTAAAGTTACTGGTTATAACGCTACTACCACCTACTTCAAAGAGAGGAGACCTTGGTCAAATGATAACTATTTAGATAAAGCGAATGAGTTTCATAATAGCCTAAATATAATAAGAAATTTAAACTCTGTAGATTCCTATTATATTATTGGCGATAAGAATTCAACGGTTGGAGAGATGGCCATAAAAATGGGGACTCAACCAAGTATTACAAATAATGATTTGAAAATGATTCAGGGTGACGGCACAGTTCCAGTAATTAGTGCAAACGTTGCAGGAAGACTTCCAGCAGAGAAGACTTACTATATTCAAGAAGAACATGGGGAATTATTCAATAATGTAAAAGTACAAAAACAAGTAGTGAATATATTAAAAGGCGTTCCAAACGAAGTAGTATCAGGGATTCGAAAAACAACTGAAAAACAAAAATCCGTTGGAGTTATTGTTGAAGCTCCTGCAAATCTGAATGTGTATGATTCTTTAGGAAATCATGTAGGTCCTACTGCATCAGGAGAGTATGAGAAAAATATACCTTATAGTGAATACTTATACGTTGAAGATGAGCAAGCTGCTTTTTTAAATGAAGGTAATTATAACGTTGTAGTAAATGGGACAAGTTACGGAAAAATGGTATATACTCTAAAATGGATTGATGAGAACGATCAAGAAGCTAGAATAGCTCGTTTCGATGATATAGATGTCACTCCAACTTCTGTCTTCACTTCAGCCACAAATAGAGTGGGTCAGATCTTTCTCAACATTGACTATAACGGTGATGGAACCATAGACTCTACGATTGAACCATCTGTAGATTTAGGCCCAGGTGGGTCACAAGACGAAATATTACCAACAATAAGTTCGCATGTTGAAGGAGTAAAAGGTATTAATGAATGGTATGGGAAAAATGTTTACTACAATTTAACTGGAGAAGACGATGCATCCGGTGTATATAAAACATTTTATGATCTTAATGAATCTGAATATAAAGAATACACGGAACCAGTTGCATTACCTGAAACTGGAATATATAATTTCAAATCCTATGTCAGAGACAGAAATAGAAATGACTCCGAAGTATTAACTGAGACTGTAAAGGTTGATACTACTAATCCAACCGTACCTGTAATGACTGTTGAGCCAACAAAGTGGACCAATCAGTTTGTTACTGTTTCATTATCTGGAGGAACTGATGTAGATAGTGGATTCCAAAAATATCAATATAAGATAAATGAGGATGGAGAGTGGAAAGATTACACATCACCGTTCATCATTGATACCGAAGGGCTTTATAATGTATTTGCCAGATCGGTAGATAATGTTTTTAACCTTAGCGAGGAAGTTACTGGGGTGGCTAAAGTTGATAAAACGAATCCACCTCAACCAATAATGACTGTTGAACCAATGAAATGGACGAATCTGTTTGTCACTGTTACATTATCAGGTGGTACTGACACTGATAAGGGTTTTCCTAATAGTGGTTTTCAAAAATATCAATATAAGATAGGACAAAACGGAGAATGGAAGGATTACACCAGTCCTATTATTATTGATACTGAGGGATTATATAATGTTTTTGCTAGATCGGTAGATAATGCATCTAATTTTAGTGAGGAAGTTGTCGGCGATGCTAAAGTTGATAAAACGAAGCCATCAGTACCAACTGGATTTGATATCGTTTCATTTAACTATAATAAAGTAAAAATATCTTGGTTGTCGTCCACCGATAATGTGGGAGTCATTGGTTATGATGTCTATCAATATTCTGAATTATTAGGTAGGACAACTGACACTGAATTTACATTTAACAACCTTGATTCTAATAAAACTTATACATTCAAAGTGGTCGCACGGGATGAAGCTGAGAATTCTTCACTTGATGGTGTATATGTTGTTAGGACACCAATAAGCCTTGTTAGTGCTGGAACATTTCATACCCTTCAAATTAAAGAAGACGGCACGGTGCGGTCGTGGGGGAACAACAGCAGCGGTCAATTGGGAGATGGAACGACCACCTCGAAGACCACAGCTGTACAGATTCCGGGGTTAACGCATGTCCTTTCGGTAGCAGCTGGATCCGGGCATAGTGTGGCGCTC
>NZ_ASSD01000657.1 GCF_000520715.1 Paenibacillus zanthoxyli JH29 | reverse complement strand
CGGCAGCGCGGGGCCCGCTGCCGAGGCCGGCGTCGGGTCGAGGGGGACCCAGCCCGCGCCGGGAAAATACACCTCGACCCAGGCATGGGCGTCGCCCTGGGTCACCATATACCGCTGCGGCCCGGGGCCCGCTGCCTTCCGGCCCGGGGCATAGCCCTGGACATACCGGGCCGGAATGCCGGAGCTGCGCAGCAGGACGGTCATCGCGGAGGCGAAATGGACGCAGTATCCCTTCTTCTCCGTGAACAGAAAATCGTCGACAAAGTCGGCCCCTTCCGGCGGTACCCGCGTATCCAGCGTATAAGGGTACGTTACTTGCAAAT
>NZ_ASSD01000656.1 GCF_000520715.1 Paenibacillus zanthoxyli JH29 | reverse complement strand
CCGCAGCCGCGCATTCGTTCCGCTTGTTCTCGCTTCTTCGCATACAAGGCAGCCGCAGTATACTCTTGGCGTGCCCATAGCGTCGCCCGTTCCCAAGAACATCAATGTGTCCATTCTCTACTCCCCCTTCTATCCTCACCCAGATTAGACAATCTTTCTGTATTATAAAATAGGAAAGCGCTGCCTGCATAATCGGATGCAAATTTAAGCGAACAAACACTAAATACTTGAATATGGACGCAGTGAATCTTATCCATGCTGGGATGTTTGATTTGATCCTGAGCAGAACTACTTTCCAAATTCTTGGCTTGAACATTTAGCATCTGATAAGAATATATCAGAACAAAAACACCACGATCTATACGGAAAGTTATATCGGATTTAATTTCTTATTACGACGTTTGCTTTTTACCGCTACCGATTGAAGCGTTGGATTGACCGTTTTACTTCGACAAACAGCTTTTTCCTGCTAAACTAATAGGACAAGACCAAAATGGAGGGATTCTTATGCCAAATCAAATAATTCAGTTGTACGAGTATCATGTTTGGGCTAATAAGACCGTGTTTGAGCATTTGCGGAAATTGCCTGAAGATGTATGGAATAAAGACATAACAAGTGTGTTTCCATCTGTTTGCCAATTGATGTCGCACATCTATGCAATAGACACGATGTGGCTTAGTGTAATGCGTGAACGTCCGTTCGACGAGGCGAGGGCACTATTAATGCGACTGATCAACGAATCAAATATGGAGAACTTAGGAGGCATGGAGAAGCGATTCATTGAAACTGAAAATGAGTACAGGGACTTCTTGAATACGTGTGACTTTGAGAAGGTTATCTCTCTATCACATCCTGTATACGGTTCCGTTAGCACACCATTGTCAGGCTTAGTACAGCATGTCGTGAACCATGGAACATACCATCGTGGCAATCTGACCGCTATGTTGCGTCAACTCGGTCATAGTGGTGTTCCGACTGATTACATCTTTTATTTGTATACGGTATGAAATCAACATTAAGATTTAACATAGCCATTGAACACTCCCCCACTTAGCTAACACTTGAAGT
>NZ_ASSD01000655.1 GCF_000520715.1 Paenibacillus zanthoxyli JH29 | reverse complement strand
GGCCGAGCCGATCACAACGCCCTGCGGCAGCTCGCCGGCGACCTTGGCGTAATACGCATCAATCGCTGCAGCCACAGCAGCCGGATCATCGCCTTCAATCTGGTCGATCTTCATTTTTAAGTCATCCAGCTGCCGCTTCACATTATCCGATACCGGACCGACGATAACGATCTGGATGCCGTCATTGCTCTCGGCTCCTTTCGGATTCAGCCGCTTCAGCTCGTCCAGCGTAGCCTGGGGCACACTGTCTTTGTCAAAAAAGAGCACCGGACCGTTGCTCGGATGATGAATCAGGTCTGTCGCGGCTGCGGCGATCTGCCAATTGGCCACGTCCGTCAGCACGACGCTGGATGGGCGGCTGGCATCCGACTGCGCCGTCCAGAGAGTTTGCGAGACGAGTACCGCCGCCTCTGCGGGATCGCAGGTGTTGATGCGTGTCGTATTTTTCGTTCCGATCCAAGGTACTGCAACAGCAGAAGTATCCGCAGGATTACTGTTCACCGCTTCATCCGCCTTGCCGCCCAGTGTACATCCTGCCAGAACCGAGCCGAACAGCAAAGCGACAGCTCCAATTTTCAATAGCTTTTTCATCAGTTTCCTCCCGTGTTGAGAATGTCTCTTATCTATTTAAGTCCAGTGTACCCGAAAAATATGTGGAAAATATGAAGGGCTATTTCTCCTGTCTGTTTGCATTTATTTAGTTATTATTGTAAACTGTTTTCATTGATAACTAATGAGGAGGGTACAGCTAATGGACGATCATTGCAATACGGCCGAGGTTTACCGCTCCTTTTTTTCCGTTGCCAGGCAGCTCAAAAGACTCGCACACCAAAGCGCCGCCGAGGCCGGACTAACTGTCCATCAGCTCGATATTCTCCGGTTGATCCGTACGGCTCCCGGACTCACCCAGAAAGAAGTGACTGAGCGGCTGCGGATGCCCAAGAGCAGGGTCAGCCTGCATATTGACGCCCTCGTTGAAAAAGAATTCGCGGTTCGCGAAATCTCTCCGCAGGATCGCAGGGAGACGCTGCTGCATCTTACCCCGGCCGGGGGAGCCTTGTGCGAACAATATGACCGGGAAGACCTGTCCCGCAAGGCACTGGCCGGAGCTCTCCGCCAGTTCTCACCGGAAGAGATTGAGCTGCTGCTGAGGATGCATGAACGGCTTCTGAACGAGCTGTAACTTTTGCCGCTGCTGATGTGCAAGTCTTCGAAACGCCTGCCGGATGCCGATTCCGGCCCTTACATTTCATACCAAAGCTGGTGATATAATATGTCAAGAACTGCCGGACCCACCATGGGGAGAATGAAATTTGACGACTCCCTAGAGAAGCCGGATTTCTCCAGAGCCATGCTGCTGCGGATTTACCGCTATTTCCTTCCTTATTGGAAACAGACGCTGGTCGTGCTGGCGATCCTGATTCTCACTTCCCTGCTTGGACTGCTGCCGCCTCTGCTCATTCAGCAAATCGTCGATCATGCGCTCCCGGGCAAGGATTTGCGGATGCTGATCTTCCTGGTTACAGCCTCCCTGGGCGCAACGGTTGCATCTGGCCTGCTGGGCGTGCTGCAGAGTTATTTGAATTCTTTTATTTCGCAAAATATCGTCTATGATATGAAAAACCAGATGTACCGTCATCTGCAAGACATGCCGCTGCAATTCTTCTCGAATGTGAAGCAGGGTGAAGTTATCACCAGAATGACCAGCGATATTTCGGGGATTCAGGGGGTATTCAGCGGCACGATCGTGAATTTTGCCAGCAATGTGCTGGTACTGATAAGCACGGCGGGGACGCTTTTTCTGATGAACTGGAAGCTGGCCTTGGTCAGTGTGCTGGTTGTCCCGCTGTTCGTCGCTCCCACCCGCAAAATGGGCAGCGTCCGCTGGAAGCTCGCCAAACAAACGCAGGAGAAAATTTCCGAGCAGAACCACATTATCGAAGAAACGCTCAGCCTCAGCGGATATATGCTGATGAAGCTGTTTACCCGGGAGGACACCGAGCGGTCCAGGTTCAAAGAGGTCAGCTTGGCGGCAACCCGCCTGCAAATCAGGGAGTCCATGGCCGGGCGATGGTTCATGATGCTGGTCAGCACGTTCGCTTCCATCGGACCTATGCTGATTTATTTGTACGGAGGCTATCTTTTTATTCAGGGAGAGATTACCGTCGGATCCATTATCGCCTTTGTGGCGCTGCTTGGCAGACTTTACAGCCCTGTGGGGCAGCTTACGAATTTGTATGTGGAAATCAAACGGTCGGTCGCTTTGTTCGAGCGCATTTTCGATTATTTTGACATGGAGCCGCAGATTGAGGACAGTCCTCAGGCAGTTCCACTAGGCGATACGGACAGCGGCATCGAATTCCGAAATGTCAGCTTCGCTTATCAGCAAGGCAAGCCGGCTCTGCGGGATATCTCATTCAAGGCGGAGCCTGGAACGATGACTGCACTGGTCGGACCGAGCGGAGCGGGAAAAACAACCATTACGAATCTCATTCCCCGGCTGTACGAACCCGATTCGGGCAGCATTAGGATCGGCGGCGCGGATATCGCTTCGCTCACTCTACAGTCGTTACGGTCGAGCATCGGCCTGGTCACCCAGGATACGTACTTGTTTAACGGAACAATCCGTGAAAATTTGCTGTATGCGGTCGGCGAAACGGACGAGAACCAGATGGTTGAAGCCTGCAAGGCGGCCTACATTCATGATTTTATTATGGAGCTTCCGGATGGCTATGACACGGTGGTGGGCAATCGGGGGATCAAGCTGTCGGGCGGCGAGAAGCAGAGAATCTCCATCGCCAGAGTCCTGCTGAAAAATCCGTCGATCATCATTATGGACGAAGCGACCTCCTCGCTCGACACGGTCTCCGAATATTATGTCCAAGAGGCCATGGCGGTGCTGCTTAAGAACAAGACCAGTCTCGTAATCGCCCACCGTCTGTCCACGATTCTGGCGGCCGACAATATCCTTGTCGTCAGTGAAGGGAAGATCGTCGAGGAAGGCAAGCATGAGCAGCTTCTGGAGAAGAACGGAGTGTACAAGGATCTATACGACAAGCAGTTTGGAAAAAAAGCTTTCGCGTGACGGGTGCACCGGCCTTATTTGAAATCCCCCTTATAATAAGAAAACGGCGGAGGCTTCACGCTTCCGCCGTTCTCCCTGCCAACCCTAATGCGCCCGGCGGGCAAAGTCGACGAACTGGAATTTATCGAGCCGATGCCGCGACTCCGTATACTGAAACAGCGTCGTATCTTCCAGGTATACGTAATTGCGCACAACTACAACATGGGAAAGATTATTCAGGTCGAGCAGAGCCCGGTCTTCGGGAGTTGCCGGCTCAACCGAAATCTCTTTTTTGGCGTAGCTGATCGATAGATTCAAGGTATGTTCCAAATAGTCATAAATCGATTTCCCGGCGATTTCCGGGGTCAGGATCTCTACCCGTTCCGGCAAAAAATAATCCTTGTCCAAAATCACCCGCTCCCCTTCAATTTCACGGGAACGGATCACCTCCCACACCGTCGCCCCCTCCTCGAGGTCCAGATGAGCCGCGATGACCCGGGAGGCGGGGACCCGCTCCGTCTTATGGACGAGCGTTCTTGATTTTCGGCCCATTTTCTCCGACATTTCCTTAAAGCTGATCAGGCCCGTAATCGGAAACTTCATCCGGCCCAAATCGAGCACAAATGAACCTTTACCCTTCACTTTGTGAATATAGCCGTTCTGGGACAGCAGGCCAAGTGCCTTGCGAACGGTTTCTCTTGATGTTCCGTAGCTGCCCGCGAGTTCGCTCTCCGATGGAATTTTGGCGCCGGCTGGAATGCCGCCGTTCTGGATTTTCTCTGCATAATCATTATAAATATTCCAATAAATATTGCCATTCACGGGTTATCACCATCCTATCTATAGCATACCCGAAGATAGAAAGAAGCACAGCCCCCTTTGGACTGCGCTTCTTTCTTTTTGTCCACAGTCCATTCTGCTAGAGAACTTAGGAGGACAAGCGGATTTTCAATACTGCGTCGCGGCCTGCGACGGCTTCATTAAGAAGCTGTTCCTCAGCCACCTGTTCCACAATCTGCTGCCCGTCCGGAACAATGATCGGAGTAATCACCGAGAGTCCGGCCTGAAGGATGGCTTCCCTGTCGAATTCAAGCAGCAGTTGCCCAGCCTTAACTTCATCGCCGATGCCGACATGCATGGTAAAGGGAGCGCCTTTTAAAGAAACGGTGTTGATCCCGACATGAATCAGAATTTGGGCGCCGCTCGCATGCTCCAGAATAACCGCGTGATTGCTCTTGATAATGTGCACTACCTTGCCGTCGAACGGAGCAACGACCCGGCCATCCGTAGGCTCGATGGCAATACCCTGGCCCATTTGCCGCTCGGCAAAAGCCGGATCGGGCACCTGCTCCAGAGGTACGGCCTTGCCGGAAAGCGGTGCGTAAATGTCCAGCTCCTTGACAGCATTCCCGGCCCGGAGAGCCGAAGCCGCTTCAGGATCAGCAGCCGGAGCAGAAGCTTGCACAGCGGAACTCGCGGCGGCGGAATTCACCTTTGCTTCAGCGGAGACAGCGGCTGCCGCAGCGGTCCCGTAGGAAACTGCCGCTGATTCATTGTCCGTATCTCCACCCCCGGTCCCGTTCTTCCGGGCAGCAACTTTTCCATAAGCCGCAGTCAGCAGGAACGGAACGACAAGCACGATGGCCATTCCGACGAAGAAGACGCCCCACTGGTTCGGAAAGATGGACAGAAAGCCGGGAACGCCGCCGACACCGATGGATGATGCCAGAACGTGATTGATCGTCAGCACCAATCCGCCTAAAGCGGAACCGAGCATACCGAAGATGAACGGATATTTATAGCGGATATTAACCCCGAAAATGGCCGGCTCGGTTACCCCGAGAAATGCGGAGATGGATGAAGTAACCGCCAAGCCCTTGGATTTCTGCTCGCGGAACACAAGCAGCATAGCCAGTGCCGCCGAACCTTGGGCGATATTGGAGAGCGCTAGCATCGGCCATAGGAAGGTTCCTCCCTTGCTGCCGATAAGCTGAACGTCGACGGCCAGAAACGTATGATGCATCCCGGTTACGACCAGCAGCGCGTAAAATCCGCCGTACAGCAAGCCGCCAAGGGCCGGAAGCGTATTGAACACATGCACCAGTCCGTTCGTGATTGCGTTTCCAATCGCAAAGGTAACCGGCCCGATAATGGTAAAGGCCAGAAAGCCCGTTACCAGCAGCGCCACCGGTGCGACGACGAGCAGCTTGATGGAATCATGAACTCTTTTATTCAGGAATTTCTCAATTCGTGCAAGCAGGTAAGCGGATACAAGTACGGGAAGGACCTGCCCCTGATAGCCAATTTTCTCCAGCTGCCATCCGAATAAATTCCAGTGCGGAATCGTGCCTTCCTGCGCAGCCTTGGCGTAGCCCCAGGCATTCAGCAGATCCGGGTGGACGAGGATCAGGCCGAGTACAATCCCAAGCAGCGGGCTGCCGCCGAACCGGTTCACGGCCGACCAGCCGATAAGCGCCGGCAGGAAGGTGAACGCGGTATTGGCGATCAGGTTGATGATGCCCGCAAAATCCGTCCACGCCGGGTATTCCTGAACCAGGGACCGCCCTTCAAAGAAGATGCCGGGACCCGTCAATATATTATTGATGCCGAGCAGCAGACCTGCGGTGACGATAGCCGGCAGAATCGGAATAAAGATATCCGCCAGCGTCTTGATCGCCTGCTGCAGCGGATTTTGCTTTTTGCCCGCCAGCGTCTTGACGTCATCCTTGGAGGAACGCTGCCCTCCGGTAATGGTGATCATTTCATCATACACCTTGTCAACGAGCCCCGGCCCGATGACGACCTGGAATTGCCCCTGGGAGGAGAAATGTCCTTTTACGAGATCGTTCTGGTCCAGCAGCTTTTTATCCACTTTTTTCTCGTCAACCAAGGCGAATCTCAATCTCGTTACACAGTGCGTTGCAGCTTCAATGTTGTCTGCTCCGCCGACGGCCCGGACGATCTCTTCCACGTTTGCTCTATTTAAAGCCATACGCTTGTTGCTCCCTTCGTTTATGTTATCGGGTCTGGCGAATGATCCACATATAAGATGAGTACGGGGTTAGTTCAATCCGCTCTTCCAGCGCCGGAGAGGATTTCGTATTGCCGGCCAGCAGCTCGGCTGCGCCCCTGCCAATATGCTGTGCCGCAAATTCCTCCGGGAAATCGAAGACAGCGCCGCTGCCGCTGAAATTGGAAACGACCACCACAGTTTCCGCATCGGTAATCCGCGCATATGCGAATACCTGCGGATGGCCTTCGTCCAGACGGACATATTTTCCACCCGTTAAGGCGTCAATTTCCTTGCGCAGCGCAATCAGCTTCTTATAATGGCTGTACACGGAATCCGGATCGTTCAATTGGTTCTGCACATTAATTTCACGGTAGCGTTCATCCACCTTAATCCACGGCGTTCCGGTTGTAAACCCCGCCTGCAGACTGTCATCCCATTGCATGGGTGTGCGGGAGTTGTCACGGGACCGTTCGCGGATTATATCCAGCGCCTCTTCCGGGGTCTTTCCCTGCTCCTGCAGGATCTTATACATATTCAGAGATTCGATATCCCGCAGCTCGCCGATATGGTTCCAGTGCGGATTCGGCATGCCGATTTCTTCCCCTTGAAATACGTAAGGCGTTCCCTGAAGACCGTGCAGCGTTGTTGCCAGCATTTTTGCGCTTTCCACCCGGTACTCGCCGTCATCGGCGAATCTGGACAAGGCCCGGGGCTGATCATGGTTATTCAGGAACAGGGCATTCCAGCCGCCCCTCTGCTGCATGCCGGTCTGCCACTCCGACAGCAGCGCTTTCAGCTGCTCGAAATCGTAAGGCATAAGCTCCCACTTTTTCCCGCCGGGATAGTCTACTTTAAGGTGGTGGAAGTTGAAGGTCATCGAGAACTCCCGCTCCTCCGGATTCGAATACCGGATACAATGCTCCATACTTGTCGAGGACATCTCACCCACCGTTACCGTATCCGGGCCGAATACTCGCTGGTTCATTTCCTTGAGATACTCGTGAACCCTGGGTCCATCCGTATAGTACTTCCTTCCGTCTCCCGGCGGAACGCTGCCATCGTCGTCCGAGAACTGCTGATCCTTGGATATCAGGTTGATAACGTCCATCCGGAACCCGCAGACCCCTTTATTCGCCCAAAAGCTCATCAGGTTATAAACTTCTTCCCTTACCTGCGGATTCTCCCAGTTGAGATCGGCCTGCGTCTTGTCGAACAGCGTGAGAAAATACTGACCTGTGCCTTCATCGAACTGCCAAGCGGAGCCGCCGAATTTGGACTGCCAGTTGTTAGGGGCGCTTCCATCCGGCTTCGGATCTCTCCAGATATAATAATCCCGGTACGGATTGTCCTTCGACTTCTTGGCTTCCTGGAACCACTTATGCTCCGTCGACGAATGATTGACGACAATGTCCAGCATCAGATTCATGCCTCTGCGCCGGACCTCGGCTGCCAGCTCGTCGAAATCCTCCATCGTGCCGAACTGCGGGTCGATTTCGCAATAATCAGCTACGTCGTAACCGTTATCATTTTGAGGAGAAACATATACCGGCTGGAGCCAAATAATATCGATTCCGAGATCCTGCAAATAATCCAGCTTCTCCAGCAGCCCCCGGATATCCCCCTGTCCGCTGCCTGTCGTATCCTTAAAGCTCTTAGGGTATACCTGATACACCGTAGAGCGCCGCCACCACTCCTGTTCTTTCGCTTCATTCACGGTCTGATCCCTCCCAAATGTCATCCAAATTTCCTATAACCATTTAATATAGCGTTTTCAGGAAACGCTTTATATAATTAACATCTTTCTTCACCTGCTGTATATACAAGTTATTGTTGATACCCCTATATTAATCCTGTATATACAGGTTGTCAATGAAAGCGTTCAATTTATTTTTATGTGTCTATTCAAGAACAGAATCCTCTGCTACTATGGAACAGTGTATATCTGCATTTAGATTAGAGGTGAACCTGCATGGTTTTGGCTCCATTATTTGAAAACGATGTACCTGCAGCACTCTTCCGCCCTTAGTGGAGTGAAGGTGACTGCACCTCTCCGTTAGGGGCATTTCACTGCCTAAATAAACACGGAGGGTACTACAATGAAAAACACTTGGTTAGGTTCTATATATTTAACTTTAGCCGCCAGCATTTGGGGTGGTATGTACGTTGTTGTTAAAATCGTCGTAGCGGTCATACCGCCGCTTGAACTTGTATGGATGCGCTATTTAGTGGCGCTTGCCGCCCTTCTCGCGATCGGCTTGATCACACGGCAACAATGGCGAATCCATAAACGTGACTTTTTACTCATTATAGCTATTGGGGTCATTGGCAATGCGATTTCGATAGTTGCCCAGGAAACCGGTACAATGCTGTCCTCAGCACAAACGGGAGCCATTATCACTTCTTCGACACCGGCATTTATGGTTATTTTTGCCTGGCTGATGCTTAAAGAACGATTGACTGTAAAAAAGGGGCTCTCCGTTGCTCTGGCGACCATTGGAGTATTTCTCATTGTTGGAGCCGATCATGTGGATATGTCCAGTAAACTTGGCGGCATTGCACTGCTTATAGCAGCTTTAACATGGGCGCTCATGTCTGTTCTTGTCAAACGTGTGCCGGGCGATTATTCACAAATTGTGGTGACGACCTATTCCATCCTGGTGGCCTTAATTGTGTTGACTCCTTTTGTTTTGGGACGGCTGCACGCCATCAATACCGCTCAATTGACACACCCTGCGATCTGGGGAGGAATCTTGTATTTGGGCATTGTCTCAACGGCAGGCGGATTCCTGCTGTGGAACCGCGGATTACAAATGCTTAATGCCTCAAGCGGGGGGCTATTTTTCTTCTTTCAACCCGTAGTTGGAACATTGCTCGGATGGCTTATTCTAGGCGAGAACATAGGTGTGACGTTTTGGATCGGCTCTATCCTGATTCTCAGCGGGGTTCTATTCGTTATCTACGAGAAAAAATAGGCTTTAACAACCCCTTCAGCTGCGGCTGAAGGGGTTTTGCTCATACGGGCAGCAGGTTAATAGTGTAAAGGAATTACGTTTCAATATTTTCATGGAAAAGATCAGAAATTATATTATTGCTCTCATGTGGGGTTTTTACTTTTCTATAACCGCCACAGCATTTGTTCTATCTATTGGAGCGATGCTTGCTTCATATCATTTTATCCTTCCTCTTAGAGGAGCTTTTACGGCGTTCTTTGGCTCGGCATGAGCAATATCGTGTTCGGATTCTTCCTGTATTTTCGGGCGCTGAAATATTCCTCGGCTTCTTTGATTGCAAGCTTTACGTTTTTCACACCGTTCGTTACTCTGCTCTTCATTGTTCTGCTGTTGGGTGAAATATTGACCGTGACGGACTATCTAGCGGCTGTACTCATATTGTTCAGTGTACCTGTTCAGAAGATTAGAAATGTACTGAACGATAGAAAAAAAGGGCATTTGCTCAACTAACCGGCAGTCATGTCCGCAAAATAGACCGCATACACATCAAGCGTCAGCGCCTTGTTGACAGGATTAGAATCTAAATTGTTAATTATAAACTTTATGTAAGTGAATTTATATTTGCTATTTACTATAATAATGATATAATCAGTTCAAAGACATCTCCATAAGAGAAAGGAAGATTAAACATGTCAACTGTTCTATACATTACTGCCCATCCTAACGATCACCATACTTCCTACAGCTTAGCTGTAGGTAAAGAATTTATTGATGCTTACCGTACAGCCAATCCGGACGATGAAGTCATTCATCTGGATCTGTACAAACTGGATATTCCGGTAATTGATGCCGACGTATTTAGCGGTTGGGGCAAATTGCAGTCAGGAAGCGGCTTTGACCAGCTGTCTGCTGCCGAACAAGCAAAAGTAGCGCGGTTGGGCGAAATTGTGGATCAATTCGTGGCTGCCGATAAGTATGTTTTTGTTTCACCAATGTGGAATTTCTCCTTCCCGCCAGTGATGAAGGCTTACATTGATGCCGTTTCTGTAGCAGGTAAAACCTTCAAATACACCGAAAATGGTGTGGTTGGATTGCTGACCGGCAAAAAAGGCTTACACATTCAGGCCAGCGGCGGAGTATACTCCGAAGGGCCTTCTGCCGGATTTGAAAGCGGCTTTAGCTACCTGAAGAAAATTTCCCAATTCTTTGGCCTGGCATCATTTGAGGGCATCTTTGTAGAAGGTATGGCTGCAGCGCCAGACCAAGCTCAGACCATCAAAGAAAAGGCAATCGTCAAAGCCAAGGAAGCAGCCGCTCAGTTCTAAGATTAATCCATAAAAAAGAAAGCGATGGACGATGTCCATCGCTTTAGACTGTCCACAAATGCCTCTGGTTGCATAAGCAGCCGGGGCATTTGTGTATGAAAGGGCGTTTGGAACACGCGTTCAATCGTCTCTTTCTGTTTGGCGTACAGCTGTTTGTTCTCCAGGGTGTGCCTAAGATGGTCTGCTTCTTCCAGGTACTCCGCCCAGATGTACCGGGTCACTCGCTGTATCGCATCTTTGTTCTCTTTACACTAGCCTCGCAGTGGGCAGCTTCTGCAGACATTCGGATTGGAACAGTACTTCTTGTATCCTTCCCAGGTTGTAGTTTCGTAGGTTTTATTTTTTCTCCTTAAGCTGCTGCTGCGTCTTTGTGTAGTTCAATATGTTACTAGCCCCGATTTCGGCACTAAGCCCGCTATCCGTTAATCGATAAAGATATACATATACCTGCCCGGTTTCAGGATTCGATAGGCTTGGTTCAGCCAGGCGAGACAGAATCTGCGGTAGATGGAAGGTTATCACTGGTTTCCTTCCTATTCCAAAAATCAATTATTAACCTTTTTAGTCTACACATTGAATTTATTAATCTATAAAAAAACATCAGACAATTTTTCTCATAATATTACATTTTTCGCTATTTACATATTTTTGAACAAACTATATAATAGAACTCAAAGGAGGATTATATAGGTAATTTTGTAAAAAAATAAGTTGCCAATTTTATGTCTAATGGGTAATATGTACCAAAAAACATACTAGGAGATGATCTACAAATGAAAAAAGTATTGTTAGCTGTATCTATTTCTGCATTAATGTTATCTATGTCAGGTACCGTTTCCGCTGCACCGGTTACTCCAACATCATCTGAAACCACTTCTGATTTCTCATCAGAAAATGCTAGAATGAATATTACATTTGTTCCAGCTGGTTTTCACACAATGGACCAAAATGTTACACTCGTTGGTCTAGGTCAGAAATATCCAATGACAAGTGGAAGTAATTGGTTGATTTGGTCAGGTAGTACTGTCGTTAAGCTAAGCGGTAATCTTATAATTAGTATTGGGTATGGACATGCTCAAGTTGGGGCCTATAAAGGTGACGGCACTCTACTTGGTTACTACTATGTGGATGTAGTAAGATAATCTACGATTATTCTAAAATTAGATTAGTTGTTTAGCAGGCTGAGGTTATTCCTTAGCCTGCCATTTAATTTAACCTATAATTAATGGGCAGATAGTTAAAAGCCCTTAGGAATTTTATTTCGTTGCGATTGGTAAGGTGATTTGCAATTCAGGGATGTACTCTACTTTTATATTTCCGTTTTCATCTAATTGGAATTCATTCTTACTGTTTGCTTTGTATACATATTTATATGGTTTAATAACTATTGATTTAGGGGTAGATTCAATCGGTGCAAAACGAGTATCACTTATCTCAATATTTCCACCCGTTGGACTCCATCCATTACCGGAAATCAATTGCATTTTTTTCCCACTCTCATCAAATAAATCATAACCAATCGACTCATTCGAACTATACAATTGAGAAATATTCATGTTTTGAGGCAGTTCTATCTGTGTAGTTAAGTTCGTAGTCACTGGTGTAAATTCAATTTTATCAAGTTTGAAATTTATGTTTCCATATTTACGATTTATATTAGGTGTAAGTACCAAATTGTTCTCGGTATTCATTTCTACTGGAAGATACAACTTGAACTGCTCTTTAATTCCGGGTACTGTAAAATTTAAAGTTAATTCAAATTTTTGCGGGAAAGTTTTTCCTCCCTGATTTTTCAAATCAGCAAATTCTAAAATCGCTGCATTTTCATCTTGACTAGGGGACATGAAGATACTTAAGTTGTTATCTTCTGAAGCGGCATAAGTTTTAATTGACTCCCCGTTAATAAATAATTTCAAATCTTCAATTGCTAATGGTCCAAGATGACTATTATCTGCACCTGTACGTTCTATTCCAATAGACACACGTGTTCCATCGAATGATACAACTGTTGCCCTTACCGTTAAACCATTATGAGTATCGCTTGCATCAATTTTGGTTAACAAGCCCTTTTCATCTGCAATTCTCAGTCCAAGATCGTTTGCAAATTGGAAAATACTATTCAGACCTGGAATCTGTTTAATGGAGGCTGCCATTGTAGGAGAAATAAATGCAGTGCCTGTTATTATAGTCAAAAAAATGATTGATGAAGCTATAGATATCCACGCTTTTCGCCATCCTTTACTATAATGACGAGTAACATTTTTGATTTTTGTATTATTTTCTCCATAATGTTGCATAATTCGGTCGGTTAAATTAACCTCTACTGGTGTTTCCAAAATTAATTTTTTTAACTTCATAATCTCATCATCCTGATGATCAGTATGATTGTTCATATAAGTTCACTCCCTTTTTTACCTGAATTAACTTTTTACGAATACGTTCATATTTCTTTCTGATGTTTACTGATTTTGAATCCATAATAAACGCGATTTCATCATAACTGTATTCTTCAATAATTCTTAAAAGCAATATTTGCCTTTCCTCTGAACTGAGCTTATCTAAGCACTCATAAATGAAGTCTGTATATTTATAATCTTGTTCTTGATGTTTGTTCATCTGATAAAGATCTAATATTTTCTTTTCTCTATTTTTCTTTTTAAGCAAATCAGTGCAATGATTCCTTGCAATTTTATATAACCAAGCGGAGAATGAAGCAGTGTAATTAAACTGTTTAATATGCTCTAGTGCCTTAATAAAAGTTTCTTGTGTTGCATCTTCAGCTTCCTCCTGATTTCTAAGTAAGTAATAGCAATACAGATATATTGGTCTTTGAAACCTATCTAAGATTAAAACATAAGATTGCATATCCCCTTTCTGAATACTACCCAATATGGATTTCAAATCTATACCCTTCTCATCAATGATCATTAGAAACCTCCTTTCATAATATATAACTAAAAAACATAGGCATTTGTGACATAGGGGAAATAAAATTTATAAAAAAATCCACAAATATCTAACCATAATAAAAATAGATCTGTTCTACATCCAGTGACTCCACAGGAGGATTCAGCAAGCGATGATGGGAATTCAGGTAGGCCTTTGCCCGTGGCGATCATTATATTGCCCTAACCTTGTCCCTAATTTTCAGGACCAATTGACGATCAGGTTCAAAAGAATCCGCTTTTATTCGTCTGTATCCATCAATTGATTTAAATGATTCTTGATTATATCGAGTAACTTTATCCGTTCTTTCTTGCTCAAATACAGTGTTCCCATGTACTCACCATCGAAGATCATTGGACTCATAGTAATCAATTAGGAGCTGCTGAACCGCTGGATATAGTTCAGAACCTTTTTCCAAGCGCCGATGTTGTTCTTTCTCTACTTGATCTGCAAATAATAACGTATCAAGTACAGGTTTACCGTACTTAACATCAATACGAAAGTACTACCTTCATACCTACCAAACCTTTGAAGAACTCCAGAAGGACATGGATGAGTACATTTAGTTTTAAAATAACGAACGGTTGCAGGCAAAACTAAACGGCCTCAGTCCCATTGAATTCAGGACCAAGGCCGCTTAATACACTTTTATTATTTGTATTGTCTACTTGACGGGGAGCATATCATGTTGGGACACCCCTTGTTCTGTTTCTTTTAATGAAAATTATCAGCCGCCTTAATTTATGTACATAAGCGGTCTACCGGACGGCCCCGGTCAGCGGCTTCTTATTCAAGCTCATTCTGCCGCTTATATAGTTCCATTAATTCGTTGTCCTGGACCGGCCGTTTCCGGCGCTCCGCCAGCTCCCTTACCTGTTCCAGCAGCAGCACCGCCTCATCGGAGGCCAGCTCCAGATCCCACTCCCGGAACTTATGCTTTAACGAAGAGGTTCCCGAGTGCTTGCCAATGAGCAGCTTGCGGGCCAGCCCCACTTCCTCCGGCCGGATAACCTCGTACAGCTCGGGATTTTTGGCGATGCCGTCCACGTGAATGCCAGATTCATGCGCAAAGACATTACGACCTATTAGAGCTTTGTGCACAGGTACCTTGATGTTCAGCGCAGATAGAATAGCCTCGCAATCGTCCGCTAGCGTGTGAGCGGAAGGACCATGCGTCTGCTTCCACAGCACCTTGACGGCCATCAACACTTCCTCCATGGCCGCCTTGCCTTTGGAGCCAGCCCCCGCTACCGAAACGCCAATATACTCGACTCCCGCCTTCAATGCGGCCAGTCCATTCGCTGTCGCCAGACCAAGCAGATTGGCGCCGCAGAACTCAAGGGGGCATGTGGCGCTCTTCAGTAGCTCAGTGAGATTGCTGTGGGCAATTAAGGGATCAAGTCTGCTTTTGCTGTCTGAATAGATCATCCGTTTGACCCCATAGCGTTCAACAAGAGGCCAATAGACGTCAAAGCTTCCGGGATCGGTTAACGATATATCTTCAATAAATAAATAGGTTTCCTCCGCAAACGCACTTGCTGCTTGGAGAGCGGCTTCCAGCTTGGATAACGCCATCGGGACGGATGTGTTCGACCACAGAATGGCAACCTTGGAAAAACCCATCGACCGGGCCAGGGACAAATCGTCGGCGGTAGGGCGTACCCTGCAGCGAATCCGGTCCGTAAGCTCTGCGCTTGCAATAGCGCTCCGGTACGCATCAATGTACCTGACATACACGTCGAAGACATTCAGTCCGTAGCGCTGCAATAGCGACGCCATGGCACTGATCTCCTCCAAATCCACAGAACGGCGAAACGCTTCATCAACGGTATAATCGATCAGTTCAGCCATGTCATTCATGAGTGACGAAACATTCCCCCCTTCATATCATATGCAGATTAACTCGTTTGCCCGGCTTGCTCAAGGTCAAAAGCGGCGCTGACCGCTTGTATTTTCTCCTGATCGAATAAATCCCGCACCGTTTCGCACATGGCAAGTACTCGGGACACGTCCATCGGCTCGGGCGTTTCGTGAAAATAATCCTCCAGCGAACAAATGCCGAATATAAAATCCAGCGACCGGATCTCCTTGTTTAAATCGGCGGGGAAATCGACCACTGTCTCCACGGCATTCATCAGACAAATATAATTATGATTCAAAGGCGGAGTGTCGTATAAATAACACACAGCAACAAGGTAGCGTTCAAGCGCGACGCAGGCGACATTAAATACCAGACTGTAGCCCCGGTCTTCACGCTGGAATTGCTCCGCTCTGCGGTGATACCCGAGTGCATCCCGATAGTTGTCCCGGAACTTCTCGAATCCGGTCTCTATAACCGTATAACTCATCGTAGAATCCCTCCTAAAATATTATTCTGCCGGATAAAAAAGCGGCGTTGTCCATAATGCGCGTCGATATGCTTTCCGTTCTTGGAAGCGAAGGCGGCCTTTATTTACGTACACCACTCTCTGTTGTCAAGAGCGCATTACCGACACGGCCCAGCAGCTCCGTTGTCCCCCGGTAGCCGACACTAACCGCCAGGGACGTGCACAGCCTGCCAAACACCGGAAATCCCATCGGTTCGAACGTCACTCCCGCGCGCTGCGCGCCCGGTTGGCCATGGGAGCTGCCGATCCACAGGTCAGCACCTTCTTTGGCCAGCCGCTCCATATCCTCCAAATCTCCAATGATCGCTCTATCTTTGATGCTTTCCAATACGGGCGAGGCGGACGGCGCAACAGCGCGAAAGGCCTTTACACCCATTTCGCCAAGCCATTCGGACAACCCCAACAGGTGATCCGGTTCAAGCGCGGCAATAATCGACTTTCCCTGGTAAACGCAGCGCGCGTCCAGCATGCTGTCGAGCAAAATTTGGCGCTGCCACCGATATTTCACCTCCACATCGCTTCGGCTTTCCTTGATTAGAAATTCAAAGAAGTCATCCGTGGCCTGTAGTCCCGTCAGGCTTGGGAAGACCCGGTAAGGAATCCCGGAGGCCTGTTCGATGAGGCGGGCCGCGCCTTCCATGCATCCCCCTACCGCAACCGTACAGCCTGACGTTAACATTTTGTCCAGATAATCCAGCGGCACCCCGCCTCTTGACAGCTTCGTGTTTCCGATTAGCAGATGGCCGCAGAGCGACGAGGACAGATCCGGTAGGGTAATGACTTCCAACCCGAAAGATGAGATTATTTCCTTAAGCTCCATCACGTCCCCTGGCGTCAGATGCGGTCCGGGCAACAGGTTGATACGGTTGCGGCGTTTCTTGCGAGCCGTTCTCCCGTAAAGCCCGATCACCGCTTCCACGACCCGCTCCGTCATCCGGGCATATCCCGTTTCGAGCGACCCCTCGTAATCCGGCATATGAAGCGACATTACCAATTTCTTTCTCAAGGCACCCGCTCGCTCTTGGACAAATTGTTTTACATCATTCTCCAAATCCTCGCCTACCATCTCGGTCAGCGAAGTGCCGATCAGTACGGTCAAATCCGGCTTGTAGCGGGACATTGCCATTTCAAGCGCATCCCGGGCGCTATCGTTTCCGCCGAAAATGAGATTCGAATCATGGATCGTAACATTTTCCAGTGCGACCGGTTCCCGAAAATGCTGAGACAACAGCTGTCCTATAGCCTCCACACAGCCATGGGCGCCATAAATGATAGGCAGCGAGCGAAAAAAACCCTGCAGAGCCAGCACGCCCCCGACAGCCTGGCTTACCCGGAACGGGTTTACCGACAACAGCTTACTGATATTCTCCCTGTATGCTTTCATGGCTTCACCCTTCCCAGGGAGCGCTCTTGCCGCTGATGACCCAGACCGGCTGCTCCAGCGTGCCCAGCAGATCCTGCGCGAAATTGCGCACGCCCTCATATCCGGCGTAGGAAGCATGCTGGTCCCGGGCCACGTTCAGAAAAGGGATTCTCTCTTTGAGCGGCACAAATTCGTTCCGTCCGCTGACGATCATCAGATCGGCTTTGCGATCCCGAAAGATTTTCACAATTTGATGGTCGTCGCAGTCATTGATAATCTGTGTTCCGTTGGTCAGCCGCTCCCTGATCCGGGATAGATCCTCCTGGGCGTTCCGGTTCGTTCCGATTGCGGCTATCTTAAGTCCAAGCTCCTGAAGCATCGTCAAATAAATCCAGCTATCCACCCCGTCTGTGTACAGCACGGCCGTTTTCCCTTTTAGCTCCTTTCGTACGAGCGCAAGCTCGGGACGTAAACGTTCTTCTTCCTTGCGGATAAACCGGTGAAGGCGTTTATCAAGGTCGGGATTGTGAAAATGAAAGCCAATCTGCCGCATGGCGAACCGGATTTCGCGCTCTCCGTAAAAGGAGCCTTCAAAATAAGGAATGGCATATTTATCCTTCATCTTCCGGACCAACGTTATCATCGAACGGCTGCAGACCAACATATTGACCTTTGCCAAATGCGAGCGGCTGACTTCTTCATATCGGCTTTCCCCGGTAATCTGTGCAAGCACACGTATGCCGGCCTTGGCAAGCAGCCCTACGATGCTGCGTCCTTCTTCCGTGCCGCTATATTCCCCGATCAGGTTGATATCGAAATCCGTTAGCTCCTCCCGCTTATGCGCGCCTTTGCCGATAACCCTGTCCATTAGCGCCTCGCCGGCCAGCTTTCTGCCCATATTGCTGCTGCTGCCGGTTAACCCGGGACTATGAACCGGAATAACCGGCAAGCCCCAGATTTGCTCAGCTTCTTGGCAAATGGAATCAATGTCCTCCATCAGCAGCACCGTTACGCATGTCGCATAAACGAATATGGCCGGGGGGCGGTAGTTTACGGCGATATAACCGATCGACTGAAGCAATTTCCTCTCGCCGCCCATAGTCATGTCCCGGTTGTTTAATTGAGTCGAAAAGCCGTAACCGGACAAGCTCCCGAAATCGATCCGGTTTCCGGGATACCCCCATCCGCTCTCCAGACAGCCGGCCGTTCCATGCACCAGATGCGCTGCATCCGCAATCGGCATCAACGCGGCGAGCGAACCGGCGAACGGGCAGCCGCGCGACACCCCGCCCGGCTTGGGACGTACACAGCCCTTTTTCTCCTGATTGTTATGCTCGCAGTCGGGCTCCACAAAAAGATTGTTCCTTCCCTTCGGCATGTACATCCCCCTTTCTTCGGCATACGCCGCTTTTTGGAATACAAGGATTAGGATACCGTTCCAGAAAAAAGAACAAAAGGGTACCAAGTACCTGCATGCACTTAACTCACTATTCGTTTATGAGCAGCTTACCGGGCCCCAATGGCCGGTTCGATCGCGCTCACGGTAAATTACCTAACATATTCCGTAACCTTTGATAACCTTTTATTTCATATTTTCTCTAATTTTCTACAATCATACTTCTATTAAAAGAAAGTGGTCAATGAATTAGACAGCTATAATCAACCCAGTTAAGAATATTGTCAGTTTTAATGTTATATTTCATTACTTATAACTGACACAAATCGTTTCCACGCTGAAAATAAAAGGCTTTCACTGCACCGTCAGTCCCAGCACCTTTCCATAAATATCCTCCAAAAGCCGAAGTCCGCCTCGGAACCCGGCGTAATGACAATCCAGGACAAGCCTGTCAGCAGCCGGTGCGCCAATGCTAAGGTAATAGCCTGCCCGTTCATCCGCAATTGGCGAATCCCAGACGCTTCCCAGCACCAAAGGAATGCCGTCATCTGATTTCTCTCTCATCCATATACTCACGTTCTCCGGCTTCTCCATAAACGATACCGGACATAGCGTCTCTAGGCATTCGTCAAGGAACAGCCGCGCTCCGCGCCGAATACCATGTCCATCTCCGACAGGTTGGTCGAGATGAGCGGCGCATTACGTGAAGGGAGTCCCTTACTCCGAAGCATACCTTTGTATTTGCGGTTGAAGTCGGCGAAAGATGCGGCGCAGCCAGCCGGTGAATGAATAATAACTGCCGTATTCTGAATCATGGCGAGCACCGTGCATATAGCCGGAGCCGCGCAGCCGGCGCACTGCGAGAACGAAATATCGGCATCTGCCGCAACCAATGGCTTGACTGTCACCCGTTTCTCCTCCTTTACCCGCTTCGTTTGTTATTTGCTCGGGAATAAAATTTCTTGTAATTCTTTATCACTGAGATCATGGAAATAATAAGTTTTGTAGAAATCCTTCACAAGCTTGTCCAGATCAAGCCCGGAAGTCTGCTCGGGATGCAGAATCTTCGCCAGCCATAATGGCTGTAGAGCCCCCTCAGCACTTCTTACCGACCATAAATACACGCCTTTTGGATTCAAATATACTTTTTTATTCTTTACGGCCGTTAACGACTGCCATTTGCTCCCGTTGTCCGCATCTACGATGTAATCATACACAGCTCTGCTTGACGCGATGATGACATCCGGCTGCTCGGCGATTAAATATTCAAAATCGACGGCTGCCGCCCCGTTTCCGGGAGCTTTGGGAAATTGGGCTGCCGCTATATTAATCCCACCTGCCGCCTCCACATAAGACGTATTAATATCATTGCCTACGGTTGTGTTGATGGCGCCCTTGGAACCGTCTCCGCCCGCAAGAAATACTCTGACCTTGGACCCTGATCGGGTTAAATCGGAGGCTTTTTGGATATTCCCCTTATAATAAGCGGCAAAATCGGAGGCTTTCTTCTCCGCGTCCGGACCTATGACTTCACCTACCATCCGCAGGGTATTCATAATATCATCCGGAGTATTGAGAAGGGTCCCCAGCATAACCGAATTCGCCGCCTGCATAGTGGCTGCATCCTCCTCGTTAAAAGCACTGAACACGACTTGCGGCTCCGCCTCCAAAATCGCCTCCATGTTGACGCGGCTGCTCGGGCCTGTCCCGGTAAAGGCGAGAGGAAGATTTTTAATTCCCGGAAACAGCTTGGCAAACATTCCGGTCTGCACACTTTCTGAGGTTGCCACAATCTTATCAAAGCCGCCCAGCATACATACCATCTGAGCCAACGCTCCAGCCGCTGCAATCCGATTGATTTCTTTAGGAATCGTTACGGATCTTCCCGTTGCATCCTTAATAACTCTTGTTGCAGAGCTGACACCGGCCGGTTGCGCCGAATTCACAGCTTGGGATGAGGAGGCTCCGGATGGATTCGTTGTCTCAGACGCGCACGCTGCCGTAAGCACCAATCCGCCTGTTACTCCTGCAATAGCCAGCTTTTTCAAGACTTCCTGCGTTAATCTCAACATTTGCATTACCCCCACTTTAATATTTTTTATTAATTAATTAATGGTACACATGAGCGAACGGCATTCCCGCCAGGCAGCATGATATCCTTGATAACGACATCAATGCCATAGGCGGCGCGCAGATGATTCTCGGTTACGACTTCATCCGCCTCTCCATAAACAAACCGGTTATTTCGCTGCAGCAGCACCACTTTGCCAGGACATTGAAAAGCATGATTCGGAAAATGAGTCGTCATCACAATGCCAAGTCCCCGTTCGGCCAGGCGGTTAACCTGCTTCAGCACCTTAATCTGATTACCAAAATCGAGATTCGAGGTAGGCTCATCCATGACCAGTATGTCGGGCTTCTGGGTTAGCGCGCGGGCGATCAGCACCATCTGCCGTTCCCCACCGCTGATTTCCGTATAAATCCGGTCCCTCAGATAAGAAATTCCCAAAGAATCAAGCGACTCGTCGGCGATCTTTACATCCTTGCCAGAGGGAGAGGAGAGAGCGCCCAGGTGAGCCACCCGCCCCATAAGCACCACATCAATTACGGAAAAAGGAAACGGGGGCGTATGCGCCTGAGGGACATAACCGATTGCGCCTGCCAGTTTCTTCCTGGACCAGCTTCTCACATCCTGACCATCCAGCAGGATTTCACCGTCAATAAGCTTCAAGAATCCCAACATCGTTTTGAATAAAGTCGTTTTCCCCACTCCGTTAGGTCCCAGAAGACTCAGGATTTCTCCGGAATTCACTTCCATGGATACGCCGCTTAGCACAACCTTTGAACCGTAGCCGCAAGAGACGTTCTTGATTTCCAGCTTCATATCCATGCCTTCCTTCCCTGTAACAGCAGGTACAGAAAAAAGGGTGCGCCAATCAGCGAGGTAAGTATGCTGAGAGGAATTTCAACAGCGAATGCGCTGCGGGCGATATCGTCCACCAGCAGCAGGAAGGCGCTGCCGATCAGAATGGACGTAGGCAGAAGCATTTTGTAATTGGGACCGGCGATAAGCCTGGCCGCATGAGGAATAATGAGTCCGATCCAGCCAACCATGCCGCTTACGGAAATAGCTGAGGCTGTCAGGAGCGTTGCGCAGCCTATGACGAGCAGCCGCAGGCTAGTAGTGTTAATCCCCAGCGCCTGGGCTTCTTCCTCTCCGAAGGAGAGCACATTCAGCTTCCACCGGATCAGGAAGAGCGGGATACTGCCTACAAGAACAGGAACAAGAAGAATGATGATGTCTTTCAGGCTGGTTGAGCGAGCCAGGCTGCCCATCAGCCAATATGTGATATCGGGTAATTTATTTTCCGTGTCGGCAAGGTATTTCGTCATTGAGGTGAACGAGGCGAATAAGGTGGAGATCACCATTCCGGTAAGCACCAGTACCAGGATGGAGCTTTTACCGCGTCCGATGATAGCGCTGATGAAGAAGGTGAGTATTACCGCTCCAAGACCGAAGCCGAAAGCGGCAAGCTGGATTCCAATCGTTCCGAAGGAGAACAGAATGGCCAGGGAAGCGCCAAAGCCGGCTCCCGATGATACCCCCAGTATGTCGGGAGACACCATCGGATTCTTAAACAGCCCTTGATAAGCCGCTCCGGAAACCGCCAAAGCTCCTCCCACCAAAAGGGCCTTAATAATTCTGGGAATTCGAACGTGCAGCAGCACTGTCTCTACAGAAAGCGACCATGCAGGAGTAGCTCCGAACAGCTTTCCCCAGAGAATGTGCATCATTTCTGACAGCGGAACCGAATATCTGCCCACAGTAACGGAAATACAGATTACGGCAATCAGTACAGCGGCGAGCACGGTAAGGATAGACGCCTTCTTCCTGCTTGAGCTTCGGTACGAATCCGGCTTCAGCAGCACATCGCTTGATTCAATGACACCTTTTTTGACATACTCCACAGTAAACACCTCCACATTTGTTAAGTTTCATCACACAATAGCCGTGTTTTTTCTCAATGTTACTTTGACTCCTTTTTCCAGTCAACGGAATTTGGAAGGGTTACTATTAAGTTCAACATGAGTGTCATGTATTATTACACAGACATTATGTAATCGATTTCACGGCCATAATGTATACGTTGCCAATTTTGCCCCTATATCGGAAAATATCACGTATTTTAGAGCACAAACAAACCGGCCAGGCGGTATACCGCTTGGCCGGTTATGCATGCAATCCTTCCTTTTGCCCGCTATATCGCTTCATAAACAACACGTCCGCTTTCCGTCAAATCATATCCTCCAATAACGGACAGCTCCTTGCGAAACGGCTCTGAACGGATGATATCCGCAACCTCGCCGATTAATTTCAAGTTCTGCGGTGTTCTTAGAACCACAAGATCATGCAGTTCTTCGGTAAGCGGAATAAAGTCCACATTAGCCTTGAAGGCACAAGACTCAATCCCAATAGATGCATCTGCGGCGCCATTGGCAACTTGCAGCGCAGCCTCAAGATCCGTGCTTGCGGAGATCGACCCCGGACCTGGATTACGGGCGTAATAACAAATGTCTTCACGGGCAAGATCATTTGAGTTCTGAATGCGTAAAGGATTTCCTCTCTGCACATATATTCCTCTATATTGCCGTGAGAGCCTAATCACAAGCACAGGCACACCCATCAGCAATTTTTTGACTTTAAAGCGGCTGATATCTGTGGAGTCAATCCGGATTTGCCTGCCGACCCGAAAAAATGGAAGCTCCCTCTTCTTTACCATGTCGTATACCTTTAATTTTGAAACTCTTAGCAGCTTGGCGACTTCGTCAATGGTATAGAACGTATCCTGACTCATCGGCTACCCGTTCATCGCGGTCATAACTGACCGATAAGTCTGAATGGGTCTGCCGCTCGCCCGCGAGAGCAGATGCGTTAGCTCAGGCAGCACAGGAAGCTGTAGGCCGCATGAGAATCTATACAGATGCGACATCGAAGTGGCAACCTCCTCCAATGAGGCATTCCCCGCTCTTTCCCCGATACCCGAAATCGTCACGCTTGCCAGCGCCGCGCCTGCATGAAACGCCGATAAAGTGTTCGCTGCGGCAAGTCCAAAATCATTATGGCCGTGAAATTCCACCGGCAGGCTGGATCTGCTTACAAGATGATTTACTCTGCTAAACGTCTCGAAAGGGTCCAGACAGCCGACCGTATCCGCATAACGAAGACGCTCGGCCCCGAAGCGGGACGCCACATCCGCATATTGAAGCAGGAATTCGGGGTCCGCCCTTGAAGCATCTTCCGCTCCCACAAATACCGTACAGCCAAAGCTTCTCGTAAATTGCAAAATATGCTGAAGGCGCTCCAGCACCCATTCGCGGCTTTTCTTGAGCTTAAACTGAATATGAAGATCGGATACCGGGAGAGACAGATGAATATGCGAGAAGCCGCAAGCTATGGAAGCGCGAATATCGGCTTCATCCGCTCTGTTCCAGGCAATGAGAGTCGCTCGAAGCGGCAGCGACAGCATTTCTTTGAGTGTCTCCTGTTCGCGGCGGCCCATAGCCGGAATCCCCGCTTCAATCCAGGGTATGCCTGCCTCATCAAGCTTTACAGCCATTTGCAGTTTTTCCTCCTGGGAAAATACAACACCCGCCGTTTGTTCCCCATCGCGCATCGTGGTATCAACAAGCTCGAACGAAACCTTTGACTGCATTCTAATCCTCTCCTTTCCGTTCTTCCAATAGGGGTATTCATATAATTACTCATGTATAAAAATAAGCCGTCTCCGGTACAGATCCATAAGCTGAAGGTCCGTTAAAGGATTCTTCTGTTGTTCGGCGAGCTCTCTCACTTGCTCCAGCATCTGAACGGCATCGTCCTGTTCAAGCTCCATTTCCCATTCGCTGAATTTGTATTTGAGCGAAGCGGTGCCCGAATGCTTACCAATCACCAATTGCCGTTTAAGCCCCACTTCCTCGGGCTTTATCATTTCATATAACTCCGGATTTTTGGCAATTCCATCCACATGAATTCCGGATTCATGCGCGAACACATTGGCGCCGATGATGGCTTTATCCACCCGCACCTCCATCTTCATTGCCGACAAGATCGAAGAGCAGTCATCGGCCAGCGTATATCCCGGTGGCGTCTGCCGCTTCCATAAATGGCGCACGGCCATCAGTAATTCTTCCATGGCCGTTCTTCCCTTCGGTCCGACTCCATTGACGGATGTACCAATATGCTTTACCCCTGCTTTCAGTGCCGCAAGACTATTCGCTGTTGCCAGACCGAAAGTATTGCTTGCATAGAATTCAACCGGGCAGATCGCCGTCTCCAGCAGCTCCATCAAGCTGCGCCGAACGATGAACGGATCCATAGCGCTGCTGCTGTCACAATAAATCAGCCTTTGCACATCATATCGCTCTATAATCGGCCAATACACGTCAAACTCCGCATAATAGGATCGCGAAGCATCCTCTATACACAAGAATGGCTCGGCTCCCGCATTACGCACCGCATATAATGCCGCTTCAAGCTTCGATAGGGATAAAGGGTTCAGCTTATTGGACCATACAACAGCCATCTTCTTGAACCCCATTCCGCGCGCTTTGGACAATTCGGAAATTGAAGGAGCTGCTCTGCAGCGGAGCCGTTCTAATAGACCGGCGTCGCTTAAGATATTCCTGTATTCCGGCATATGCTCTAACGAAATGTCATGCATCTCAACATTGTACTTTTGCAGAGTATCCAGTATTCCTGCAATGGCCGATTGGGGAATACGCCGACGCAAAGCCTCGTCAAGTGTATAATCAATAAGCGAAACCATTTTCCGCACCTCTCTCCTCTAATCAATTCCCGGCATCATGGCTTGATCACGCAAATTGCTCCCAATTGATCGCTTTGGAACGATAGGAACGCTCCCAATCATTCCCGAATACCTCCAGCATATTGAGCATACCTTCGTATCCAAAATAAGCCCTATCCATATAAACATCCCGGTTGGTCGGGCTAAGCAAGTCAAAGGAAGTTTTGATCCCCGCTTCCTCCGCCATATACTTCTCCCATGCCGATCCGATCACTACATCCGTCTTCGCTTCCGAAATGGCTTGCTTTAGCTGATAACCATCAACGGAGAAAGCGACGCCAGACGTGAGCCCAAGTTCATTCAACTCGTTAACTAAGAGCTCACGGGCCTCTTGGGTACCCGAGTGAAGCAGCACCAATTCGGGTATCATTTCGAGTTCCTCGAACAGCATCCGAACCATGCCAATCCCTAAAGTCGCATCCGCAGATAACGCCACTCTGCAATTTCTGTAACGGGGAATAATCATTAAGGCTCTCTTCCGAAGCGTATCTACAACAAGCTTTTCCCCCCGGGTAATGATCTCCTCCGCTTTCTCCTCCGCTCCAAAGTAACCCCCGGCCGCCCTTAACCAACGCGCCGTATTGGATAATCCGACAGGCAGGGGAACATCACCGAGGATAAACGGAATCTGATGCCGCTCTTCCAATTTGCGCACAAACTTATAACCGGCATCATGGCTTAACAAAATATTGGCAGAGGCCAATCCCGCTTCTTCCAGCTCCTCCAGCGCCATATTGTGGGGAAGCACCGACAGCACATCGACTCCCATCTCCCGGAGAACCTCTTTGACCCATAGGAGATCAGCCTGCCATGTCGGATTGAGATTGGATTGAGGGAGAATGAGATTTACCTTGTTAACCAGCTTGATCTCCTGCTTCGGAATCAAGGGCAGCAGGGCCTCAAGCCCCATATCAATGCCGGCGAAGCTGTCGCCCCGGAATCCCCCCGCCATAACCGGAATCAGCCTGGCCTTAATCTCCGGCTGCATCTCCCTGCATAGTCCGTCAATATCCTCTCCGATAATGTCAGCGGAACAAGTGCCTACGATAAACATGACCTTGGAGTTAAACGTTCGGTCCGCTTCCCGGATCATGCTGGCCAGCTTCTCGGAAGCGCCCATAATGATATCCGTCTCGAACAAGCGGGTGCAGCCCACCTTTCGTCTGGTAAAATCAATTTCGTGCTTATCGAAAGCCGTCGCAACAGTCGATGCGCAGCCTTGGGGAGAATGGATAATGATACTGACGTCCTTGATTCCGGCAATCACATTCGCCACTCCTTCAAGCGCACAGCCGATAATCGGGTCCTTGCTGTGGCTACAGTGGCTGAACTCTAATTCATCATACATCTTCCCTTCCTCCTTTCCGCTGCATACAGCGTGCAATCCGGCGCTTCTTCGCTCCATTTAGGCGTGAGGGATGAAGCGGAGGCCAATCCTTGGGACTGCTCGGGAAATACCATTTTCTTGGTCAGCCAGCTGCGCGGACGGAACGAATATTGCATCGATGTCAGAATACACTGAGCAACCTTTAACGCGCCGCGAAAGCCAAAGCGCGGACGATTCAGAATGGCGTTCAGATCAACCACCGGAATGGCCGGATAACTGAGCGACGATCCGAAATAGACCGTTGACGCCGGGTCCACGCTTCCGAGAAAGGCCAGCAGCTCTTCCTCCGTTTGCTTCATGGATTCGTATTTGCCGAATTTAAGCGTTCCTTTTGTGATCAACACTTCCGGGTCCATCCCCGTTTCCAGCAAATAGTCGATGCTCGTTTCTCTTGCTTCCGTACTCCATGGGTGAAAATTATAGATAACGACCCGCATGCCGAAATCTTTTTCCAGCATATGCGCAATCGACAGGGCCTTAATGGCATCATGAGCTTCAACAATAGCCAGTTTTCCTTCAAGCTGCGCCTTTGCATCCTCTATTTCCTGCTGAATGGCTCCATATTCGCTGGCAATTAAAGCTTCGGCTTCATCTTCCATACCTAAATATTTCGCCGCCTCGCGCAGCCAGCGCTCTGTCGCGCTTATTCCGTAAGGCAGTATGGTCGAATTCAGCGGAGTTCCGAACGTTTCTTTCATTTCCTTGCCTATGGTATAGCCAAGATCCAGGCAAAGTGTGCAGTTTACCGCTACGCTTGGCGCATTCTTCAATTCCTCGAGTGTGCAGTTTCCTGCAATGACACTATTGATATGAGCTCCCATTCCTTCCACAAGACGCACCAGCTCTTTAACGTCCGTATCCACTTCCGTCCGTTCGGGACCCATTTTACCCCCAACAATGTTAACGGATTTGGCCAACGCCGCTGTTCTCTTTGGATCGCGGGGCTCCATCAGCCTAACCAACTGCTTGAATACAAGGTCAAAGCCGCTTCGGTACTCACCGGCAAAGCCCTCGCAATGTATAGTCATGATCTCTGCGTTCACCTCGTCCTTCAAGCTGTCCACAACAGCATCCACATTATCGCCGATGATGCCTGTGGCGCAGCTGGTCGAAACGAAGATCACGTCAGGATGATACTTGTTGTCAACTTCACGTATTGCCCCTTTCAGTTCCTTCTCGCCGCCGTAAACGACTCCCTTCATATCAATATTCGTACTGATGACCGCTTCATAGGGAGAACCGCTATTACGGGAATTCGTCAACTTGTAAGCCTTTTTGACGCCGAAGGCGCAACCGCTGGGCCCGTGGGCAATAATTACGGAATTCTGGATACCGCTCAATATTTTCGTCGCCGTCCAGAATTTGCAGGGACGGGTATGACTGCCCTGTAAGCTGGTTTTGATTTTCCCTTCTTTTGCCAGCTGGTATAGCTCGCTCAATGGCCCATGAAAGACGATGCTATCCGAAAATGTTGTTTCAATAGACATTTTCCCCGCTCCTTCCGCTTTGTTTTCTTAATATGAGTAATAGGGGTACGGCTAGGTACCCCTTGAAAAACCAGCTTGAAAGCTTCTTACCAGACGTTCAAGATCCATTCTTTATTCTTCTTGTATTCCATATCGACGAACAGCGTATTGGCAATAGTTTCTGCCAGCCATTCCGCCCCTTTGTATCCAATGACCGGATACTTCCACAAGCCTGCTCTGTCAAAGGTCGGGAAGCCGACGCGAACCATAGGAATCTTGTTATCCGTGGCGACATATCTGCCTTTGGAATGACCCATGATCAGATCAATTTGTTGACCTTCTTTTACGCGGCGTTCCAGTTCCCAAAGGTCAGCGTTCCAAATCACTTCCATTGGAGCGGTTGCGTTCTTCTCCAGTTCCGCAAGACGCTCGTCTTTGGCATAGGCGGAGTTGTCGTCTCCGAGCAGCAGCAGCGTAGGCTCCAGCTCAACCTCCTGACAGAATTGAGCCAAACCGATGACCAGGTCGGGATCGCCGAAAATAGCCACTTTCTTGTTGGCAAAGAACATGTGAGCCAGGTCGGCCATCGCATCAATCGCTCTGCCCCGTTCTTCCACAAGAGAATCCGGAATAGGCTGACCGGACATCTTGGAGATTTCCTCCAGGAATAAATCCGTATTTTTAATGCCGATTGGCGTATTGGTCACAACGGACGGCACCTGGAATTGGGTTTGCAGGAAGTTTGCAGCGCTGGCCCCTTGATACTTGCACAAAGAGATGGAGCCTTTAGCGTTGGCGCTGTTCTCGAAATCCTCTACCGTTGTGCTTCCATAGGCAAAGGCATCCTTGCCCGGCATGGTCGGAGCGTCGAAGGTTTCCGTATCGAGCAGAATATTTCCTTCCACACCCATTTCGCTCAAGATATGCTTGATTTGCTTCACATCGCCCGGGTTCAGCCAGCCCGTGAAGAAGTTAATCTTGCCAGTGGGCTCACCTTTCTTGGCGAGGGTTTTCGTGAGGGATTGAACCGCTACGTTATAACCGGAGACATGGCTTCCGTTATAACTTGGCGTATGGACGGCAACCAGGTGAAGTTCCCGGCCAGGAAATTCAGCCTCCAGCATTTTGTTGACCTTACGGATCGTTCCTTCGATATCGTCACCGATCGTTTCCGTCGAGCAGGTTGTAATAATGGGGATCACTCTAAGGTCCGGATAACGCTGTGCCAGCGTCATGACACCTTCCTCAATCCGCTTGACCGCTCCGAATACAGCCGCTTCCTCATGAACCGAAGAAGACGCAATTTCAAAGTTCTCTTTAAAATGCTGCGCGAACAGAAGACGGACAAACATACTGCAGCCTTGCCCGCCATGCACCAGCGGAATGCAATCCTTAATTCCGATGCTGGCAAACTGCGCGCCAGCAGGCTGACAGTTGTACATAGGGTTAATAATACCGCATCGTTCTTTTTGTTTAAGCTCCAAAGACATATCTGTCACCTCTTTCCCTTTATCACGATTAGTACAATTGATGATTCAGTTCACCGTTCAAGGAACCGGTGATGGTGATTTGCTTCAAACGCGCTTCAGCACCGTGCAGAACTTCGCCAAGCTGGTCGGCCTTCAATTCACCGAACCAGGAAAAAGCTTTATTAATATCCGTCAGCAGTACTTTGGCATCGGCATAATGACACTTGTCAATCGGTGTTTCGATTACCGGTTGACCGCCGGTTTGCAGGGTTTCGATCATCTTGATTACACCGGATATGGCCTCCTCGCGGTCCCATGTGCGGGAGAGGAATTGCCATAAGCATTTTTCCTGAATGAATTTCGTTAATTGTTCCACTTTATCACTCATTCTTCGCTACCTCCTTATCAACAGGTCTTGTTACACGCCTACTTCCAGAGCGGCTTTTTCTCTAACATCGATTGCCGCCAGCTTCATCAGCGGCGAATAGATGGCGTTGTACATATCGCGGGCCATGTTGACAGAGCCTTCAAAGCCCATGTACGGACCGTTGTGATAAGCATGACCATTGATATAAGGCAGATGCAGCTTCTTCACCAAATCGCCAACGCGAGGTCCGGTCAGAACCAGGTCCGGTTTTACCATTTCCAATACTTCGAAGAATTCAAGCTCGTTGGCATCGTCAATGTAGATGGTACCCTCGTTGCCGCGGGCGATAACTTTTTCAAAGTCTTCCTGGTGACCGAATTTGGAGGACATTGCCACGACGGTCATTCCAAGGTCATCCTCCAAAGCTTTGGTCCAGTGCCACAAGCGAGGGCCGCCCGTCCAGATACATACTTTTTTGCCTTTCAAGCCAGCACGGTACCATTCCATTTGCTCCTTGTATTTGGCAACCTCTTCGGCAATAACCTCCTCAGCCTTATCTTCAAGACCGAAGAATGCGCCGACTTTGCGAAGAGCATCCTGGCAATATTCGAAGCCCCAGGAGTCGATATCAAGACGCGGAATACCATACCGTTTCTTGAGTTCATTGGCGATATAGCCTGCGGAGCGGGCGCAGTTCACTACGTTGAGTTGCGCTCTGTGCATGCCGCGCAGATCGTCATACGATGCGTTGCCGGTAAAGTGGGCGATAATTTGAATGCCCATCTTGTGGAAATATTTCTCCAGCACCTGAGAATCGCCCTGAATGTTATAGTCACCGATAAAGTTAATCGTATAAGGGCTGGTAATGGTCGGTTCCAGAGTACCAACCTTCTCGTTGATCCACCCCATATTGAGTACGTGGTGTCCCTTCGATTGGCTGACGCCGGCAAATCCCGGACATTCAACTACAAAGATATCCACATCGCCAAGCTCTTTTTCCACTGCTTTGGCTACGGCTTTGGGGTCGTCTCCGATCAGCGCCGTCGCACAGGTGGTATAAATGAACATTCTTTTGATATCGGGCATTTCCTGGAAAGCCTCAATGATGCTCTGCTTCAGCTGCTTTTCGCCGCCGAATACGATGTGCTTTTCTTTCAGGTTGGTGGACCAGACATACTTCAACTGGAAGTTGTCGTTGTCACTTGGATACCGCTTCGTGTGCCAGGTATCGTACGCGCAGCCAACCGGACCATGAATCATTTGAATGGTATCCTTGAGGACGCCGCCGATTACCAGCTTCGCTCCGCAATAGCTGCAGCCCCGCTCCGACAATGTCCCCGGGATGGTGGCAGCGTTGGAAATCGGCAGGTATTGAGTGGTATCCTCCCCCGGTTCCTTGATGTATACGTGTTTTTCCCGTTCAGGGATGGTAACGTCACATTTTAATAGTTTTAATGGCATGTTCCATACCTCCTTAACAAAATGGCCTTACCATTTCCGCTTTTATACGTTGTTATCCGCATTTTATTATTGCTATTAGTCGACAATACCGTACTTGGTAACCATATCTTCCAGCTCGTCCATGGTCAGCGGAGTAGGAATTACGAAGCTTTTGTTTTCGATAATTTTACGTGCCAGTTCCGAATATTCATTAGCTTGATTACTTGCAGCGTCAAATTCGATAACCGATTTTTTATTGAATTCCGCCTTTTGAACGATGTTGTCGCGTGGTACAAAGTGAATCAGCTGAGTGCCAAGCTTGGTAGTGAATTCTTCCATAAGTTCTAATTCTTTATCAACGTTACGGCTGTTACAGATAATACCGCCCAACCGGACGCCGCTCTGATCCGCATATTTCAGCATACCGCGTGCAATATTGTTAGCTGCGTAAATGGCCATCATCTCACCGGAGGCCACGATGTAAACCTCTTCTGCTTTGCCTTCGCGAATCGGCATTGCGAAACCGCCGCATACAACGTCGCCCAATACGTCAAAGAATACAAAGTCGAGGTCCTCAGTGTAAGCACCAAGGTCTTCCATCAGGTTGATTGCGGTAATAACGCCGCGTCCCGCACAACCAACACCCGGTTCCGGACCGCCTGATTCAACGCAGCGGATACCTTGATAACCCGTTTTTACTACACTGTCGACCGTGATGGATTCTTCACCGGTTTCGCGCAGCGTATCCATCAATGTTTCTTGCGGTTTGCCGCCGAGAATCATCCGGGTGGAGTCGGCCTTCGGGTCGCAGCCATGGATGAACACCTGTTTTTTGTGGAAATAAGCCATTGCCGAAGCCGTGTTTTGTTGTGTCGTGGATTTACCAATGCCGCCCTTACCGTAAATTGCGATTTTTCTTGTCATTTGAAATAGCTCCTCTCATTTTTCGGTTTAGTCTTTTTTTACAACCACTTTCCTATCCGTAAAGTTCAGGTCACCTTTCCTGACGCCGTTTATCTCACCTCCCACTATTTCTTGAGAGACACCCGTCAAAGCGCCTCCTACATCCCGCTTGATGTTATTTTGTTTGACATCTTGTGATGTGTTTTTGTTTTGTTGACCTTATCTTAGCCTTTGCAACACGGAACGGTCAACGAATTCGACGGATTTCTCTTTCCCCATAGCAATTTATTCAAAATTTATGTTAGATAATATAACACAACTTGTTTTCGGGCATGTTATTGATAGTTTTAGATCGCTTTCATAAATTCTCCTGAAAAGGCCGTCCATAGAGCAAAATGCACCCCTTTAGAATTCATTGAGATAAGCCCAGAAGGGTTCCAATGAACATTCCAAGGAGTGCACTTTAACAAGACTTTATGAACTTTGCCAGTTTGGTACAAGTTAATCCTAGCAGGAAGATTTGCAGGAGCCGCACGATTTGGACTGACGCCCCCCTTTGCCCCCCGTTTTGTCATACTTGCCCCATTTTTCTCCACTTTTCAAATCGGCCCAAGCACTTTCCAGACATACGCGAATGATCGAGTGTGTAGGATGCGACAAATCGGCCTTTCCATCGGGACCTACAAGAATCTCCTCATCCAGACAGTTGGCCTGGTTTAAATATTGTCTGAGCAGTAGAGCAAAGGTAACCCGATGATTCGCCAGCAACTGGGGGTCATACTCAATACTAAACACCTGCAGCAGTTCTTCTGAATCCGCTACTTCTGACATGATCTAATTCCTCCCAAATAGAATATGGATTTATTGTTCCTCCGAATGATAGAGAACCTTGGTTAACCATAATGGAGGACGCTCTTTAAGCATCTGAAGGAGCTTTTCCAAATGTGGAATCAATTCGGACCCCTCCTCAGCTTTAAGAATCATGATTCCCGCTTTCATTACTTTCTTGGTTGCATCGTTTCCTATATTATTGACAAACACCAGCTTGCAGTCCTTAATGACTTTAACCCGAAGATCAGCCTTATCATGTTCCTCTCCATTGATAGGGCGATCCAGGACAGACCTTGATTCAAGCCACTTGTAACCTTTTTCCGAAAACTCGAATATAGAAAATGACGGACACTGTCCGAAATGACTATCAAGACTCCTGCCGTTTATGGATGCGAACGCCACTTTCATCGGTATGCACTCTCCCTATTGATTAATACATTGCCAACAGCATTGATCCGGTCCGCCGTCCCCCGATATCCCACACTTACGGCAGAAGAGGCACCAAACCGGTTAATAACCGGAAATCCGCCAGCACCTCGCCTTTAATCTCTCTTGAAATAGCCCATATACCGCGCGTTCTCGATCAGCTGCTCGTCAATATTCCCTTTTTTGATTAAAGGGATGATGCCCGCCTGCCGCAGCCTCTCGCTTGGACCTTTCCCTATTCCCGAGCATAGCAGCATCTTGCAATCTTTGAGCATTTCGAGCGTCTCATGTAGCGGTGAGGACGGTTCTTCGCCTGAACTGCAATCCGCCGTTCCATTGCAGTAGGCCTGCACCTTGCGCACCCCCACGAGACGAATGTCGCTTTCTAGAACGTCATAGACGAGAAATTCCTTGGCATGCCCAAAATGCTGATTGATTACATTGGAGCCTCTTGTGGCAACGGCAATGCGCACGGCATTGCTCCATTCATCTTCGCTCCAGTCCGCAGCTGCATCCGCTCCAGCCTGTTTCATTCTTGAGAGAATGTCTTGCTGAAGCTTCTCGCGCTGTTCCGCTGAATACCCCTGATTACGAGGAAGCATTTCAGGATTCTGACTGAGGTCGGAGCCAAGCAGCCCGACAGCGTCTGCTCTGCACTGCCTGCAATGACGCATGACCGGCATGATACGAGACGATTCGTGCTGCACCTTGGTGATTTCCTCCAACGTCGGCGTCCTGAAACCATCCTTTTGAAACCTGCTTCCCGGGGACAAAATAAGCGGCATAATATTATGAGAAAAAGCCCCCAATTTCTTCACTTCCCGGGTAACCTCTGAAAGATGCGAGTCGTTCACGCCTGGTATGATAACGGAATTTACTTTGCACAGAACCCCTCTTTCAGTCAGCCCTTTAATCCCTTCTAACTGTCGCTTCATTAATAAAGCGGCAGCTTCCTTTCCTTTATATAGGGTTCCGTTGTACCTTACAAAAGCATAAATCTGGCTGCCGATGTTCGCGTCAATAGCGTTGAGCGTAACCGTTACGTGACGGATGCCAAGTTCACAAATTTCATCAATATAATCCGGCAGCATCAGCCCGTTCGTGCTTAAGCATAAGTGAATGTCAGGAAAATCCTTGGCAATGAGCCGAAAGGTATCGAAGGTTGCCTCGGGATTCGCCAAAGGATCACCGGGCCCCGCAATTCCAACTACAGAGAGGTTCGGCATGCTTGCCGCAATCTGACTAACCTTGTCGTAGGCTTCCTGTGGAGTAATGATCTCACTTACGACCCCCGGCCTGCTTTCATTGACACAATCAAACTTCGGGTTGCAATAATGACACTGAATGTTACATCGCGGCGCAACCGCAGCATGCATTCTGGCAAAATGATGATGGGCTTCTTCATTGTAACAAGGGTGACGCGCCAACGCTGGCTCCATATCCATTCCTCCTAATTATTATTTATTTATATCTAGTTATATTTAAATATAGCTATATATATTTATTACCTTCGAAAATTCCACCTCAAAAAAATTCTACTTTTATTTAATTATATTATAATTAAAACTTAGTTCAACTACCCCAAACTCTGTTTAACTCATTTGTAGAAATGGGTGTTAGAATATATGACATATTAGTTTCATAAAGCGCTTTCATTGGAAAATGTTAATGTTTTCTTTGATTTGCTGATGTTCGGTGAAAATAAAGTACTGCCGCTGTTGTCGTTCAACTAACGTGTCCCGTTAGTTCAATGCACATATTAAATAATCCACTTATCGGCATAAAAACTTTGACATTCTCAAAGATAAGCTCTAACAGTCAATGACTTTGTAACAATAGACGTGCATTTATAAAAATCAAAGTCTTAAAATGTGCATATTCATACGAGGCTCAAGATATTTTAATACTCTTAACTATCACCCGCTCCCCCTATCTAACCTGAGAAAATTCTTCATTAATTTGCAGGTCTTCATTCATACAAAAAAAGCCGCCAAATTAGCGACTCCCCATGGAATAATATTCGTGTCCTTCGACACCTCGGTTAAGCAAATTCCAAAATTGTTCAACCATGACCGACGGAGGATATGGCATCGAACGGATAATCCACCATTCCAATATACCCACTGTTGCTGAAGTTAAAAATTGTACCGTAATGTCCCTGTTCATTTCCTTATCGAGATTGATTGAATCCAGATGCTCACTCAGATTTTCCCTAAACATGGTCTCCATTTGATTTCGAAATACTGTGCTTCCCTTACTCTTCAGCATTATGGAGTAGAAAGAAGCATGCTGTTCCAAATATTCAAAACTCTGAAGTAATGCGGTTTTGGAAGGAAGATGAACTAGGTCATCTCCTGACATACAATGTCGAAGTAACTGGTTAATTTGAGCTGTTATACATTGCTCGCGCAGATCGTACTTGTCATCGAAATGCAAATACACCGTTCCTCGATTGACATTTGCTTCTACCGCAATCTGATTGATCGTTATGCTCTCGAATTCTTTTGCTGACATCAGCTTCATAAAAGCATCCATAATCGCTTGTCTCGATTTTTGAATACGCCTGGTCATCTCATTCTCCCCTTTATCCCTTTCAAAAAATAAACACTTCAAAGCCCTCTGTTGAAAAATCAACAACCGAGCTCGTTTTAACCATTGAGCCCCATTTATCGCCCTGATACATTCACTATATAAAACATATATTGATAATTCAACATATGGTCCAAATGAAAAGGAGGAATCATCATGAAACTTACAGGAAACACGATTTTCATTACAGGTGGCGGTTCGGGAATTGGACGTGCGTTAGCAGAAGCGCTCCACCATCTTGGAAATAAAGTTATTATCTCTGGACGAAATAAGGAGCGTTTGGAAGAGACAATCAAAGCGAATCCCGGAATGTCCGCAATGGAATTGAATGTACAAGACCCTACCAGTATAGAGAGGGCAGCCAAGCAGTTAATCGGAGAATTCCCGGATTTGAATGTCTTGATTAACAACGCAGGCATCATTCAACCCGATGACGCGGCGGGCGTGATCAATGAGGATGTTTTGGTTTCGACAGTCGCCACAAACTTGTTAGGTCCGATTCGGTTAACTTCTGTATTAATCGACCATTTGAAGTCCAAAGAAGAAGCCTTTGTCATCAACACGACTTCGATACTTGGATTTGTTCCATTAGCGGCAACTGCTGTATACTCCGCGACAAAGGCAGCACTTCATACCTATACGCTGGCCCAAAGATACCTGCTTAAAGACACATCGGTAAAAGTAATTGAGATTGTACCGCCATGGGTTCAGAGCAATAACGATGAACCGCGTGCAATGCCACTTGCGAGATTCATTGATGCAACGATAAAGATACTTGGCACGGATACAGACGAAGTTTTGATCGAAGAAGCGAAAATGTTTCGAAATAACCCTGGCCCGAACGAAGGTGTTTTTGTGACCCAGCTTAACGATACGATGAAGTCTGAACCTCCAAAGATTCATTAATCCACCTATCATTTAATTTCTAAAATTCAGACGAACATGACTGTGATGGCTCCCATCACAAAAGGCCCTAATACAGAACATAGTGAAGCAGATTACCTTCAGCAAGGTTAGAAGCTCCAAGACATTGAACTGGAATTTGAGGAGATGCTACGACAGTGTCTTGTAGTCGCAGTCCCCTTCACCGACAAGGGAGGCCACTGAAAAAGTCCAAATCTTAGAACAGGA
>NZ_ASSD01000654.1 GCF_000520715.1 Paenibacillus zanthoxyli JH29 | reverse complement strand
TCCAGACGCTGCCGGAGTGTGGGAGAGGAGGGGACGTGTTTGAGGCCTGAGGATTTGCTGAAAAAACGATCCTTGCGGAAGGGCTCGGTCTGATCAAAATCACTTTTCCCTTGGTAAAGTAGCCCCAGATACGCATAGACCACATCCGGGTGAGTGACCGTGGGCTGATGCACGCCGGGAAGCAAGCAACGGATCAGGGCTTGGCAATCTGGGTATGAGAAAGGAGCAAGCCAATGAGGGCGAGACCGGAATGGGCGGTCAGCATCTCCACGGACTGATCCAGTTGAAAACGTACAGGTTTCATCGATGGCACTTATGGAAAAAAAACGCATATTGGCATCTATGGCATTAACAGGTGTCATGACCCTTTCAATACTGTCTGGGTGCAACAACAATTCATTCAGCCAGTCCCAGGCTCCCGACACGGGGAGTTCTGGAGATGTTTTCGTAGCACCAATAATAGGAGCTGTTACTGGATCTTTCTGCAGCAACCAAGCAAATGCGATATGAGTACGGGGGACACCATGATTTTCCGTGACTGATGCAACGCGCTCAGCTACTAACCGGTCAGCATTCAAAGGCCCATCGTATTTGGACTTTTGAATTTGGTCGGTTTCGGAACGAAGCGTGGTTTCTGACCAATCACGTGTTAATCTCCTTGATGCGAGTGGGTTCGGTTTCCCTCGAGCATAATCTTCTTCTCGAGTTAAACTTGGCGAAGGTTTGAGCGAGTAATTCCTGTCGTAACCAAGAAGTTCAAGTTCACGGCAGACGCGTGGATCCATCGCCCCTCCAGTAACTTGGTCATTATAATCGAAGAGTTTAACGGAGGAGTCAGCCGGAAATAGGAAGCGCCCTCCACTCTTAGCAGCTGCCATACGAGATACCAAGGACTCTGGACGAAACCGTGAGTAAGTCTTATCAAAATTTTCGATCCGTTCTTGGATCCGTCGCTGCAGCGGAATTCCTAAGCGTTGATTGGACTCGATTTCCCAATGTGTTCCAATCGCCTCAAACTTCCAGGAGAATTTATTTACTGAATTTTCCTACTTCTCCTGAGGTTCCTTATTTGAGCCTGAAACTTGAATTTACACAGAGCCAAATCTTAGAAGTCATGAATGACTCCAAGCTGCAAATCAAATCAAATGAAAATGCTAAACGGGCATTATTTGTTGGCCAAATGGAATCGTCTCTGATGGATGCAATCCTTAGATTAACCCGTTTGTTAGACAAACCAGAGGATATTCCATTTCTTTCACCTCTTTTTACCAAGGAAATTCTATACAAACTGTTACACAGGCCCGTATGGTGTAACGCTGGGTCAAATCGCTTTGGAAGGAAGCAGCACTTATCGAATCAGAGATGCCATTGAACAAATTATCCAACATTATGATCAACCATTGCGTGTTGAAGAACTCGCAGAAGTAGCCCATATGAGTGTATCTACGTTTCATCGAAATTTTAAGGAAGTCACCGCGATGAGTCCGATTCAGTTTCAAAAACAACTCAGGTTGCAGGAAGCAAGGCGCATTTTGTTATCCGAATCTGCAGAAGCAGCAGACGTCGCTTTTCGGGTAGGATATGAAAGTGCATCCCAATTCAGCCGTGAATACGCCCGTATGTTTGGTGCTCCCCCGAGAACAGACGTTAAACATTTAATGGAAAAATACGATCCGACGAAAAGTATGGTCTTCTTGGGAGACTAAGGCTGCTTAGCACTGATAGTAAAAGTGTTCTTCTACAGTAAAAAGGTCCCTGCCAATTGGCCAAAAGCTGAATTTTGTCCGGGAGAAGCGAAGCAAGACTGATAGCGGGTACGAAGTGACCCAGCGGGTTTACCTTAGTGAAAGCTGTGAGGAATGCCCGCTGAGAAGCGGATGCACGAAGGCGGAAGGGAACCGGGAAATCCAGGTGAGCATGAAATACTTACGCTACAAAGAGCAGGCGCGGGAAAAGCTGCGCAGCAAGGAAGGTCGCGTACTCTCGGCTAGGCGGATGGCAGAAGTGGAGAGCGTGTTTGGGCAACTGAAGAACAACCGGGGATTCCGGCGATTCCTGCTTCGAGGCTTGGAATAAGTAAGCCTGAGGTCGGGTGGCTTTCGCTTGCCCATAATCTTCTGAAGAAGCATGTAGTAGACCAAAATAGCAAAGCGCCAGCCCAAGGATAACCTCCTTGGACTGGCGCTTTTCTTACTTTTTTTGCAAAAAAACCGTCCACTCTGCTGCAAAATTACTTGCTCTTGGGACGGCCCCCTCTCTTTTTCATTTTGATTTTACGCGTAGTTACATGCTTTAATAATCAGTAACAAACTTCTTTTTTCAGTTACAATCTTTATTTCTCAGTTACATACTAAATTTAACGCATTCACAACTGTTCAAAGAAAATAAAGTATTAGACTGGAGTTGTTGATATGACGCGGTTTTTTGGTTACAAAATCGTCAGGTATTCAGAAATAAGTTTTAGACTGAACTTAAAAAAAGAACAGCTGCCGATATGATAAGAAAAAATAAAGTTTTAGACTCAAACTAGGATTATAAAGATAATCCCTTTGGGGGTTTTTGATTTATTTGCTTCTGGTGTTTGTAAGACTTGCTTGCTGAAACCTTTTTAGACAGAACCTTAAAATGCTGCTTCAAATCAATATTAGGATAGCTTTGATATATTGGAGGATAAGAAATATCGTCCATTACTTCACGTGCATCAAAAATAACCAATACTCCCATGTGTATTCTTGACTGCGTCAGACCTTCCAGAGTTTTTTCCGAGTTATCAATATAATTTTTAATTTGCTCTGCACCTTCTATTGCGCGCTCCGCTTTATCATACTGTCTATTTATTAATCCTGATGGTGTTATTGACTTCCCAAGCCACTTTAATTCAAAAATATAGACATCAGCATCATCACTTGTTGACACCCAAATATCATACCTTTCTCCGTATCTATTTCTAACTTCTTTTAAAACTGGATCAGAACATCGTTCCTTAAGAAATTGTTCAAGATCGATTTGAAATCTTTCCTCTGGTTTTACGTCAAGGAGTTTTGGGTTTTGATCTATATGTTTATGCCAATCTTTTGAACAGTTACCTTTGTGTAGAAAGTATCTTTTCCTTGGATCATATTGTACATACTCATCAAAAAAATCCCTCAAAAGTTCAGCATAATTTTCTATACCGATTGCTTTTGCCTTAATTAAATCTTTATAGCTATCAATATGGTTTTGGGTAGAATACAAAACACCTTGAATCCAAACATCAATTCCCTTAACGCCCAAAAAAAATGCAATATCAGAATTCATTTGGGTAGCTATCATAACTTCCCGTGACTTTATTTTCTCTTTATACAGTAACTTTTTTATAATAGCTCCATCCGGAGAAATGTAATAAACCAAGGATTTAGCTGAAGATCCACTTAACAAACCTTGTATCTCTGTTTGAAAGTTAAGGTCATATATACGAGATTCTGTTTGAGCATCAGTCGGTTTTTTTATATACATAGCAACTTGAACATTGTGGTGCTTAACTTCGCTCCATTTTCTTTCCAAATAGACGGATAATTGCAATAAATTAGTAGATTTAATAAAGGAGTGGTCTTTTAAAAGCCTTTCTAGAAGTAATACTGGATTTTCCTCTACTATAACGGCTTCAACTTCCTTTTCAAAGTATACGAAGTCCATTTAATCATGTCCTCCTTTATACTTCCTATAAAGGATATCGAAAAACAGAAGCAAGTATTCTTGATTGCTATCATCTTCTAGAATCAACTTCTGCTGACCTTTACTTCTCAAAAAATCAAAAAAAGCTTTGGTAACATTGTTATCACTATCATCTAAAATAATTTTCTCATAAACATTGTCCATATTTTGCGAAACAACATTAGGATCCTCTTTAATAATCTTCGATAAGAATGATTCTCCATAAATACTTAGAGTCATAACTATAATTTTCAACCAGCTTACTTTAGCTTTCAGATGGTGGAGTTTAAAGAAATAACTATCACATCTATCTATTCCTTTTCGGGAAATTTTGTATCTTTCTTCTATTCTATTTGAATATCGTTTTCTTTCTTCTAGATTTAAAAGACCTTTTAAGAAAAGCTCGTTAAGTTGCTTAGAAATATCTTCATTGTATGGTCCAAACATTGTATTAGAAAAACCGTATGCCCATTTTTCATGAGGTATAAAAATAGGGGATAAAGCAGCTGAAAAATACAATATTCTTTGATACGACGATTTATTTGCACTATCCCAACCGTTTTCATTCATAAAATAGGAAACAAACAACAAGTCATTGTTAATAGAGAACTGAGTCATAAAACACCTTCTCCAAATATTTGATTCAGTATTTCATTAATTATTGGTTTGTGTTCATTGTGAACAGCTGTTAACCTACCTTTTGAAAGCAAATTCAATGTTCTAGCTCCCTTTTCATGATCCCCCATATCTTTGAAAAGTTTCTGTAGAAACCTAGAACTATTTAAATTCGAAGTAAAAATAATATTATTTTTTGATTCAGAAAAAAGAATAAACATTTTTGCTACTTGATCCTCATAGGCAATATCTAAACTACCTTCAGGTGTTTCAGTAATGAAAAATGTCTGAAATCCTTCGATATTATCATGTAAGTAATCGATAATAGCCATTCTGAATGCCTGATCCAAAAAAAATCTTTGGGACTCTGATACAGACCAAATATTCTGTCTATCAACCCCATCAATTTTTGGGAGATATATAACATGTGGTATATTTTGATTATGCAAATTAATATTTTTTACTGTTAGCTCACATTTCAGGCCTATAAATGTACTAGCATATTTATTAAAATATGAGGATAAATTTTTATTCAAACTAGTTACTAACTGTACAAATTGATTGTGTAAATCTTGCATTTCTTTAGTTTCAATTCGTTTCATTTTATTGGTCTCATTTATGTTTTGAGTTAACTCTAGTATTTTCTTTTCTCTACCCTTTACTATTTCTGAGAAAGTATCATTTTTTTGTGTGCCAGCTTTTTCTGCCAATATTGTTTCGATATTTATTAAATCTCCATTTATCTGCTCAATTTTTTCATTATATTTCATTACTGCGTTGTTAATATCTTTTACTGAGCCATTTTTAATATTTAATTGACTTAATTGATTAGACAGTATGATCTTTAGTTGATCTTTTTTCTCACTTAATTTATTCATCTGTTCAATAATTCCGGGATCCACTTCTACAGCTTCGTTTAACGGAGAAGAACACACAAGGCATATACCTTTTTCTTTATACTCTTTTGTATGTTTAACTAAGTGCCTATGTTTATTATTACAGACTAAACAAGTTCCATCATTAAGCAATCTACGCTCTAATGACAAATAGAAATCAGGTAATGTATCATAAATTGAACTATATAACTTCACTTCTAATTGAGCTATTTCAGTCTCCAATTGTTCTATCTGTTGTGCAGTTCGATTTTTATTTCCCACTAACTTATTTAATTCTTGATCTTCTTTTTTATACTGGTTTGCTAAATCACCTAACAAACTTATTATTTCCCCTTTTTCCAATTCTAAATTATTCTTTTTTTCTATTAATAAGAACAATTGCTCTTCTTCTGATTCATCCCCATTTTTTTTGAGTTGAGCCCTCTCTGCTAGAAGTTCATCCAACTTCTGTCTAAAAATACGTCTATCCTCGCTTAAATGTTTAGCTGCAGTGTCTAGTTCTATAATTTTTTGCTCCAGAATATTAAACTTATTGAGTAACTCTTCATCAAAAAATAATATTCTCAGTATTTCGTCTTGATTATCTTCTTCCCAAGCAACATTTACTCTCATTTCATCAAAAAATAAAAAATTTCGAATAATAGTTTGAAGTGATTTAAAACTTGAGAACCCTGTAGACTCTAGTAAAAGCTTTTCATAAAAACTTTCATCTACATTATCGTATGTTGTCGTATTTAGCTTAAAACTAACTATCTTATCTTCGTAGAGACTTCTATGCACTTCAAAAGCATCTTCTCCCACTAAATATTCTAACGAGACAGAAGCTTTCGAATTTTCAGCGTAAGAGATATCCAGTCTTGAGCTAAAGAACTCTGGATTTTCTTTATTAATTTCTAAAGTGGTTTTTCTTTTATATTTCTTAAAGCGATACTCCCTTTTGAATCCCAGTAAACAATATAATATAATTTCCACAAACGTTGTCTTACCTATACCATTTACACCAATAATTGCATTTATCCCTTCTTTAAATTCATACTCAAAACTTGGCTGTTGTTTGTAAAGCGAATAGTGATTAACAGAGATCTTTTTCAACGTAGGTAACATGATTTTCTTCACAGTTCAACCCCCATGTCGATCAAATAATTCATTTATGTATAAAGTTCTTTTTTAACAAACAAAATCCTCTATAAAATTACAAAAAAAACAACCAAAGGGATAGACGCCTTTAGTTATTTTCTAACACTATTACTACTTCATCTAAATATGGTATCTTTTCTTTTTGTTGAACGCTCGGATTCAGTTTTCGTGCTTTTCTTATTTCTCGAACTTTAAATCCATTCAATTCTGCGATTTCAGAAACAATTTGATCAGTTTTTATTTCAACTCCATAATATGCAGAATTAGCAACATTAAAGTATATTCTCCCCCGAGGCTTTACTTTTTTACTTAGCGAAATAAAAAGCGTGTTTAAATCATTAAAATAGCCCTTAATCATCGAAGGAATTTCATCATTCCAAAATTCTTCCTTATGCTCTTCAATTTCATTCACTGCTTTCTGTAATAAAGGAATATTGAGTAATTCAACTTCCCCCCACTTTACCTGTACATGAGACCGAAGTGTCCTTTGTCTTAAAGCCTTCAGTTCATCATAGCTTTTTATATAATCTAGCATCCATAATTCTGCCATATACGAGTCAGTATAATCACGTGAATTTAAATATGGCGGAGAAGTGATTACCAAGTCAACAGAATTATCATTAACTTCACCAATCCTTGTCCTGCAATCCCCTTCATAGCAATACTTATAGTTACTAAACAACCTCCCTTGTTCTTTTTTAAATCTGTCTAACTTTCTTATATCTGGTAGGATCACATCATTCAACCTATCAAGAAAAATTTGATGTACTTCTGATCTACTATAAGTAATTATCGACTGCCAATTATCTTTATACGAAAGACATTTACCATTTCTATATACGTTACTAACTTCTAGCAGTATAGACGCTAAAGCAATCCTGAAAAGATGCCGGTATTTTTTTTCTGGTACTCTACAGATTGCCAGCTTTATATCCAATAATCCGCGAAGAACCTGCCTATTGAAGTTCCATTTTTTCAGCTTGTCTTTTTCCGTAATTCTTCCGTAAATAGGAGGCGGGTAATGTAATTCAATATTTTCTGGGGATACTCTAATTTCATTAACCAATATTTCTCTATTTATATTGAAGCCTTTGACTGTATAGTCTGTCCGCATCTTTGTCGTGGCAACTTCATACATAAAAGGGTTAACTTCAAAAGAGGCACATTGAATTCTCATTTTCTGTAATTCCATAGGAGTTGTCCCGCTGCCTGCGAAAGGTTCTAAACACATCTCCGGCGTGTATGGTAACTCATCAATAATCCCTTGAATAAATTCTTTAGAGTACCCTTCCACAAAAGGGTACCAACCATGTATATACTTATTCTTATTTTTGTTAAACTGCATAATTGATTTGTACGTGTCTACATAATCTGTATACAAGTAGTTACCAACTAAATCGGTTGCAGTATCTGGCATTAAATTGCCCTCCTCAAGACTCTATATCAGGAAGAATACCCTACAAGAACCCTTGTAAGGCAGCGATTTCAAGCTATCTTGTGTAAGTATAACATAGTTTTCAATCTCTAGTGCTTGTTTTATTCTTAAATTAATCTTACTCTTATCTTGTGATCATTCCTTTTTCTTATTTAGTACTTACTTAAATTGTATTTTGCAAATTATAAGCACTAGCTTGACAATAACTTTTCATTAATTCGGATTACCCAAGTCTTAATGGTATCAATTTTAAGGTGTTTAACTTTATCAATTTTTAGGTTACCACTGCGCATCAAGACAAGCTTGTCCCAATGACCGATTTTCTGAACTAATCCATCTAAAAGTTGCTTTACTTCATTCTCAATTTCTATGAGAGTCATATCTTGTAATGGTTCCAGTACAAGCGTCGATATCGACCAATCGTCTGGCCGCGCAACCTCAACAATGTATTTAGTAAAAACAACGGTAGATACCTGAACAATAGCACAAGTCCTCCGTAAACCGTTCGGACATATCGAGAACCGCTTGCCAGACGGAATACGGACAACAGACATTCGAATAGAATACGAAGTCATCTCCTTCAGCAAACTTATCATCTTGAAAAAATCTTCAAGGCCAATAGCTTCAGAAATTGGAACCAATTCTAGACTTTGAAAATCAATAGGAGGTGTATCGCCACCCACGATTGAATCTTGGGCACTGACTTGTCTTGGTTGGTCCAAACTTTTGCCGCCTCTACCCGAGTTAACTACAACATCGTCCCCTGCATGTGTTTGTTTCACACTTTTCTTTCGAGTTCTCACTATTGGGTAATTAATAAATTTCATAAAAGTAGGAGGAGCTTCAAGTACATCCTGATTTGTATCTTCTTTTGCGTGTTCACTTTTATCGTTGATTACAATATCGTCGTTCTTGTATTGATCAGGTATCCTTAATCGTCTATCCCCAAAGACTGACTCCTGCCGTTTTTTGGAGTGATGCCAGAAGTCAATTTCAGCGGCCGGATGCGTGAAGCCTGCAAATCCCATAATCTCTTTCACCAAAACTATATTTATAAATTGATCGCCCCGTACGATTAACTCGATTGGACCTGTAGACGGTAGTTCTACATCAAGAGGAATTCCTTTTCTTAACGCCTTTGCCGGATTAGTAGGAGATTCGGCTATTGCTCGACTGAACAGCGTTTGATAAATGGAATTCCACATCGTTTTCATTTTTAAGTCTAGTACTCTGTAACCCTTAAAAAACAGGGTACAAT
>NZ_ASSD01000653.1 GCF_000520715.1 Paenibacillus zanthoxyli JH29 | reverse complement strand
TGGAAGGCTGAAGTTCTACCATTGAACTACACCCGCGCTTTCGTGATCATCTAACATTTTAACACTTCTGCCCCGATAAGGCAATTCCAATTAGGATGGCATTTCAAAAATAGTAGGTTTCAGGAAAATTCTTTCGAACTCCTGAGCCCCGATAGGCTTGCTGAAGAAATAACCCTGCCCCTCATGGCAGCGCTGCTGGCGCAAGAATTGCAGTTGATCCTCGTTCTCCACTCCCTCCGCCGTTACCTTCAGCTTCAAATGATGCGCCATGGAAGTAATTGTCGAGACAATAGCAGCATTATTGCTGTCCTCCATAACCTCCGCTACGAAGGATCGGTCGATTTTGAGGCGGTCAATCGGCATATTTTTCAGATAATGCAGCGAGCTGTAGCCGGTTCCAAAATCGTCGATACTGATATATACTCCAAGCTCTTTAAGCCGCTTCAGCTGCTCGAAGGCTTTTTCCTTGTCCATTGTCATGCTCTCCGTAATTTCAAGATCCACATAGCTCGGATCGAGGCCAATCCGCTTCAAGAATCCCCCGATCTTGCCGGCCAGGTTCGGCTGGAGAAACTGACGCATGGACAAATTGACCGAGACGCAGATCGGGCGGTATCCCGCCTTCTGCCATTCCTTGTTCTGAGAACAGGCGGTTCTCAGCACCCACTCCCCGATCGGAACAATCAGCCCGCTCTCCTCGGCAATGGGAATGAAATCGACCGGAGACACGAGGCCGCGTTTCGGATGCTGCCAGCGAAGCAGCGCCTCCATGCCGACAATCTCCTTGGTAGCCAGTTGAACCTGCGGCTGATACAGAAGGAAAAATTCCTCCCGCTCCAGCGCTCTGCGCAGATCGTTCTCCAGCTTTAATCTTTCTTTGGCCTTCATTTGTATTAACGGTACGTACCTGCGAATATCCACGCCATGCTCCTTGGCATCATGAACAGCGGTATCCGCGTTCTGAATAAGCTGCTCCGCCGTATCTCCGTCACCGGGAAAGATGCTGATGCCCAGGCTGAGCGAAATGTGATACTCTCCGGCCTCCAGCTCAATAGGCTGTTCGAACAGATTAAGCAGTTCTTTGGAGCGGAGAAAGCAGCTATCCTGACTCTCCATATCAGTCATCAGATAGGTGAATTCATCTCCGCCCATACTGAATAAATCCTCGTTATGCCTGATGCCATCCTTAATTCTGGATGCCACCAATTGCAGCAGGCGGTCTCCTGCTAGATGGCCCAACGAAACGTTGATATCCTTGAAATGATTGATATTGAGGACGGCTAGCGCCGAGAAGCCGCGTATAACGGAGGTTCTGTGGGACTCAATTACTTCATCGACATGCTGGAGCAGCCGGCGTCTGTTCGGCAGTCCGGTCAAATCGTCATGATAGACGAGATAATTGATCTGCGCCTCAATCGCCTGCTTTTCATAGAACGGCTCTTCGAGCGTCAATCTGTACACGCCGGTAAGCAGCAAATAGTAGGCTGCCGCGCAGCTTGCCGCTCCGAACAGTAAATCGAGATTCTTATCAGACCCCGCGTCCAAGTAGAACGATTGACCCAAAGCGAGAAATACGAGCGACCTGATAATAATCAGCACCGAGGACGACTTCTCCGTACGTTTCGTATAGAAGATAACGGCGATGTCTAGAAGGTAAATCAGCAGCACAACAAAATCAAGCAGTTTTCTGGCAAAATCCGCCTGCACGGGACTGATTACTCCCGGAAGGAAATAAGAACCCGCACTGAATAGAACCATCGACAACACGACCAGAAGGATGGACTTCCGCAGGATGCTATTTTTTCCCGGCACAAGCACCGGAGATTCTTCCTTGCCAAAGATCAGAAAAATGCCGACTGCGCTCGCAAGCCTTGAGAAGGATAGCAGCCAAAAGGCCCTGTCTTCGCTTATCACGTTCTGGATGAACGGAATTCCAATAAAACCAAGCGTATGCAGGAGATCGAACACGCAAACTCCCAAAAAAAGAGCGGAAGAGTAAAGTCTGCCCCTCGACAATTGATTGGAGAAAAGAAGCCATCCCTGGGCAAAAATCGCAAATCCGAAGGCGCTGGTACACCAGCTGCTAATCAGATACAACGCAGACAGTGCTTCCCATTCGTTATGGCCATTCAGCGCAAAGTGCATGCTTTGAACCAACAGAAACAGTGCTGCGCCAAAGACTGCTGTAAACAGTGTTTTTTTCTCTTCTATTTTCATAGGCTTTCGTAGGCCCCTCGCGTCTAAATATCACTCTATCGCTCACAAAAAATAGATATCCTCAATATAAATATCGGTTGGATGAGGCTGGAAATTTACAGTGTTTATTGATAAGTAACTGCATTAATATATGCAAAGAAATAAGCATCCGTTTATGGATTATCGGTTTCAGGTTTGTCGAATCTCATCACTCTTGTGATTTTGATCATTGAATTGAGCCAAAAAAAATGATAAATTACAGAAAAACAATTGAGACTGATTCTCAGTCTCTACCGGAGGGATTAAGATGATTGCTTCAGTTTGCCACCTACTGCAATTGCAACCGGGTTCCGCCGGCGCTATTCAAGGAATAGAAGGAATGGATCCTGTCTTGCGCCGCCGTCTGGCTGATTTGGGAGTTTCAGAAGGCTGCACCGTCTGTCTTAAAGGAAAAGGTCCATTCATGGGTCCGGTTATGTTGGAATGCAACGGACAATTGCTCGCCATCCGCCGGAAAGAAGCCTCGAAAATTGTGGTGAACGTGTCATGAGTTCAATCGCACTACTTGGAAACCCGAATACTGGAAAGACATCCCTTTTTAATACATTGACTTCTTCTTATGAGTATGTTGGCAACTGGGCAGGCGTAACGGTGGAGAAAAAGGTCGGCGACCTGAAAAACGGCGCAGGCACACTGATTGACTTGCCCGGCATTTATTCCCTTCACCCGCTGTCGCGTGACGAAGGCGTTGCAACTCAGTATCTGCTTGAAGAGTCGCCGGAGGCGCTCGTTAACATCGTCGACGCTTCGCAGCTTGAACGTAATCTGCTGCTGACCGTCCAACTGCTCGAATATGGCAGGCCGACCGTCATCGGACTCAATATGATCGACGTAGCTAATGCCAGAGGCATTAAGGTTCATCCGGACGTTCTGCAATCCAAGCTCGGTGTTACCGTGCTTCCGCTGGTCGCGAGGACGGGCAAAGGCTGCGCACAGGTGCTGAGCATGCTGGAAAACTCCGCGGATATCCCGGCTGTGACCTTCAAACTGGATTATGGATTAATCGTCGAACAAGCCATTTCCTCCATTGAGCGGGAGCTGAGCCAGGAAATCGGCCTTCCCAATCTTCGTTGGGTCGCCCTCCAGCTTTTGGAGAAAAATCCGGTTATCCTGGAAATCCTCAAGGGCCGCGCGGATACGGACAAACTGCTTGCTATTCGTCAAAATTGTCAGAATGAGCTTCAAAACAGCAAGTTGGCGCTTACCCTTCCTCAATGGATTCGCTCTATTCGAACCGATTATATCCGCTCGCTTTGTCTTGACGCTCTGGACACATCCGGCCTCAAACCCCATAACTTGACGGAACGGCTCGATTCCATCCTTACGAATCGTTATCTCGGACTGCCGATATTCCTTGCGTTTATGTATGTGCTGTTTAAAACAACCTTCGAATGGGTCGGCGCACCGCTGTCGGATTTGCTGGACGGCCTCATTGCGGGTCCGATCAGCTCGGGAGCAGCTTCGTTTCTTGATACGGCCGGGGCATCCGATTTCGTACATGCACTAATCATCGACGGCATTATAGGCGGCGTAGGCGGCGTCCTCGTCTTTGTCCCGCAAATCTTCATTCTGTTCCTGATCATTTCTTTTGTAGAAGATTCCGGGTATATGGCCCGCGTCAGTCTGGTCGTAGACAGCATAATGGAACGGATGGGGCTCAACGGCAAAGCTTTTATT
>NZ_ASSD01000652.1 GCF_000520715.1 Paenibacillus zanthoxyli JH29 | reverse complement strand
AAGAATCAGGAACTTGACATCATACCGCTGGACTTATGTTGGCTACCCTGATCTTACCCTAGTGTACGGGCCAGCGTAATTAAACCTGTTATCGTAATGACATTCAGCAGCGTCGAAACCAGCACGGTCTGGGCTGCGAAGTCAGGCTCATTATTATATTCTTCAGCAAGCAGCGAGGCGTTAACGCCCGTCGGCATGCCGGAAGCGATGATTAATGCCTGCGCGGGTATGCCCTTGAGTCCGAGCGCAAGCACGAGCAGAATGCCGATCGCAGGAGCGGCGAGCAGGCGAAGCAGGAGACTTAGATACAGATCGGCCCGGGCCAGCCGGAGCGGATACTTGATGATCTGCGCACCCAGCGTGAGCAGCGCGACCGCAACCATCGATTCCTGGGCATAGGTAAGCGGTTTGGAAATGAACAGAGGCAGCGGCACGGAGAAGGCGTGGAATGCTAATCCCAGCACCAGCGCGTAAGGAACGGGCATTTTCAGAAATCCGATAATAACGATCTGGTAATTGCCCTTAAGCTTGGCCCGCTGAATGGAAATGACGCCATAAGTGAAGGTGAGCAGGCTTTGCAGCGCCATAATCAGCGATTGAAGCGAAGCGGCGAGAGCGTCTCCATGAAACGCCAGATCATTAACCGGCATGCCGTAGTTGCCCGCGTTATCCAGCAGCACGCTGTTCGTAAATGCGGCCCTCATGCCTGTTTTGTATTTTAGCGAACGTGTAAGAATAAAGGACAATATATAGAGGATACCGATGTATAGCGCATAGAAACCGACCACCATGCCGAGCAGGGAGGGCGACATTTTCGAGAGGTACATGCTCATAAACACGGCGGCGGGCGTTATGTAGTAGAAGTTGATTTTTGCCATCGTATACAAATCCAGCCGAAACAGCCACTGGAGCAGCGAGCCGGCGCCAATCAGAATAAAAACCGGAAGCACAACCTGAAGCAAAATCTCACCAATCATTGAACCCTCTCTTTTCAATAGTTAAAGTATTTGTTCTATTAATATGTAACCATAGGGTCAAACGTAGTTCATTATAGCATAATTAGTCTTCCGGCAGAGCGCTTGGTTATAAAACATTCCGGCATCGTTAACACTGCTACAAGAACCTGCATTTTTGTGAATCGAGAGAAAGGAGCCGGACTATGATAAAAAGACAACTGGGCTTGCCGGCAGTCTTCAGCGCGCTGCTGCTTGCCGCCGGCTGCATGCCCGGAAACGATATGTCCACGGAGCCTGCACATCCCGCTTCCTTAGACATGACAAGTCACACTAACCCCGGGAGGGAGCTTGGGGCAGAGCGCGATCCGCTGGCTCCGATTATGAAGGATGTGTATTCGGAGTCCATTCCGGATGAGGTCTATTCGGACGGACTGTAGCGGCCTATAACCTTCTAATGCTGCCCATTTCCGTTATCCTTTCGGCTATACAGCTAGAACGATATTCAGTATAATAGACCAACTTGATCATAGAGAGAGGAGGATTCGGAGGAATGGCGGCGGAAATTGTGCGCGTTACTACAGAGGAGCAGCTGCAGCAGGGGCTGGATATCCGCAAAAAAGTATTTGTAGAGGAACAAAACGTTCCTGTGGAAGAAGAAATCGACGACTTCGACAAAATTGGACCGGATGTAAATCACGTTCTGCTCATTGACGATGGGATTTCCGTTGCCACGGGAAGATTAACCTATTACAGAGAGGGCACCGCCAAGATGCAGCGGATTGCCGTGCTGAAAGAGTACCGTGTCAAGGGCTACGGCCGGGTGCTGCTGCTTGCGCTGGAGGAGCTGGCCCGGGAGCTTGGGCTTGAGACGTCCATTCTTGACGCACAGTGCCGGGCGGAAGAGTTCTACCGCAAGCTTGGCTATGAAGTGATCTCAGAGAAGCCGTTCTATGATGCCGGGATACTGCATGTGCGTATGCAAAAAAAATTGTAGAACCGCATATCCGTCCCGTCCATTGGACATTCTATGATGTGCCTTGTATATGGCAAATCTGGATTTAGGAGCGTGTTCATATGATGGGCGTAGAACGGGAACGTTTTGTGGCGGTTCGGAAGAACGGAGACGGCGATCTTACCGCATTTCAGACTTCAACGGGCCGCGTGCTGAGCTATGAGCAGGCGCTGCAGGAAATTCAGGCGGGAGCTATCGCCGGTGTCAATGTGTTCAAAGGGAAGGACGGAGCCCCCCACATCCGAGGGGATGCCGACGGCGATCCGACTAATAATCTGGATCAGCTGCCGCAGTTTTAAACCGTAACCCTAAGGTAATGGACTATCCGAGAGACAGAAAAAGCCCCGGGATAGTCCTTTTTTTTATAAATAATACACTACATGCTGCTCCAAAAAATCCATTCCCGACGTCCGCCCGACGTAATCCGGCTTCTCGTCGCCGTAATGCATCAGGGAGATCCGGCTGCGGATATCCTCAGGAAGACTTTTCAGTTCCTCCAGGGTGGTATGAACGACGCCTGCGCCTTCCAGCTGGCAGTCATGATAAATTTTACGGCAGCCCCCGCTTCGCACGAGACACGTCAAGAGTTCCGGCTCAAACGTCATGTCGGCGCTGTAAAATATCTCCTCATTTAGCATGAGCGAATAGCTGTCTTTGCCCGGAATATGCGGTGTCCGGATCAGGCGGACGGTAATTTCCGGCGAGAGGGTATACACCGTATCCGGCTTCAGCGGACGGATATGAAACACGTCATCCAGCGAAGTCATGATGCCCTCCTGGTACAGCCCGCCCATCAAAGTAAGCTCCCACAGAGGATCAACGAGCGCTTCGGGGAGCAAAAGAGTCATTTTGCGGCCGGTTGTATGGAGAAGTGTCAATGCAAGCTCTTCCAGCCCGCCGGCATGGTCGGCATGCAGATGTGTAATCAGCGTCGCTTCGACCTCCTCGAAGGAACGCCCCAGCTCATGCATGGCCAGCGGAGCGGTGATGCCGCAATCGATCAGCAGAGTAAAGCCGCTGTCCATCAGAAGGGCATTATTGTTGAAATAGTTCTTGGCGAAGGCGCTGCCCGTTCCGAGCATTTGCAATTTGACAGTCATTATTGATTACCTCCCGGGTTAGCCGTCTAATATATAATATCAAACGTTTGTAAACGCATGATGAAGCTATTATCCTACTTTTTCTTCGAACCGGACGCACCGAGATATGCTGACCCTAACAAAAACTTGTCTCGGCAGCCGCAACTTGCTCATGCGGGTGAAGTATATATTAACAGCATGAATTAGTATGGAGGTCCAAGGCTATGAAAAAAAGATGGAGAAAAGTTGCGGTTTGCGTAATGATCTTTTCCCTGATGGGGGGTTCATTGTTATTTGCCGACTCGGTCTATCAGAAAGTGCGGGTGTGGAGTAACGGCAAGGAGCTTTCGGACGGCGGTTATTTAATCGATGGGAAAACCTATGTTCCCGCGCGGGAAATCGACGGGTTGGTGCTATGGGACGATTCCGGCAGAGTGAAGATTATTAAACCGAATGTGCATATATCCTTGTTCAAAGGCGACACCATTTTTGGCAAAGTCAAAGTGGGCAAGCTGAAGTTCAGGGCGCTGTGTCAGGTGGACAGTCTGACCGACAATATTGCGGGCGTCAAGTTGTCGATTACCGATCCTTCCGGCAACGTCAAGGAACTCGATTCCAGCGATTTGGGCAGCGAACAGGAGGATAATTTCTGGTTCTCTACGAAGGATATTACTTACGATTTTAAAGAGAGCGGTAAATACCGTATCGGTTTCTATATGAAAGCGACCCGTAACGGGGATTACTCGCTCGTGTCCGAAAAGGTCATCACCGCGCTCAATTAATGCTGTTTACGGCTGCCTGTAAATTGACCTGAACTTGTCTTACGTGTTAACATACCAAATGTAGGATAATTCAATTCAAAGCGAGGTATTTTAATGAGCGATCACAAACATGAGCATGGCGGAGAATGCTGCGGCGGACATGGCCATCATCACGGGCATAGCCATGAGCATGGCGGATGCGGCTGCGGGCACGACCACGACCATGAGCACGAGGAGTTTGTGCTGACCTTGACGAACGAGCAGGGCGAAGATGTTGAGATGGTGCTGGTGGAAACGTTCGACGTAGCCGACAAGCTCTATGCGCTGCTGCTGGAACGCGAGAACCCGGAAGCCGACGGCATCATTCTGCGCATGGAAGAAGAAGACGAAGAAATGGTGCTTTACAATATCGAAGACGAAGCGGAATGGAAAGCTGTGGAAGAAGCTTACAACGAACTGCTTGCCAAGCAGGGATAGATTCGGACAAGATACAGAGGTCGGATCTGCTGCTTCAGCCGCCGACTGAAAGAAAACCCGATACCTTATGACCAGGTATCGGGTTTTTGTATGAGCCTAGAATATCGGGTCGGCCTCGACGATAACCTTAACATGGGTTAGCGTGCGGTCCTCCGGTCCTTTGACGGGCAGGCCAATCTCCACATGGTCGAGGATATAATCGATGTTATCCTGTGTAATAACTTCTCCGGGAAGCAGTATCGGAATACCCGGGGGATAGACATATATGAATTCTGCGATAATGCGGTCGGCCGATTCCTTGAACGGTACAAGCTCCGTATCCGCATAGAGTGCGTCCCGCGGAGTGAGCGCAAGCTGCGGGATTTCCGGAACCTGTACTTTAAGCTCGTAGATGTCGCCTTTGCCGTAATGGATAGCTGACAATACCCGCAGCGCCGACAATAGTTTGTCTACGGATTGCTGGGTATCTCCGGGTGTAATTAGGCAAAGAATGTTATACATGTCACTCATTTCGACTTCGATATTATATTTCTCACGCAGCCAATTCTCCGCTTCCCAGCCGGTAATGCCCAGATGGCGCACATGGATGCTCAGCTTGGTAGGGTCGTGATCGAAGGTCGCTTCCGTGCCGAGGATTTCGTTGCCGAAGCTGTACAGGCCTTCGATTTCATTAACCGCTGCTCTGGCATACTTGGCCAGTTCAATCGCATGAGCCGCCATATCATGGCCGTTCAGCGCAAGATGGCGTCTGGCCGTATCAAGGGAAGCGAGCAGGATGTAGGAGGTTGAGGTTGTCGTCAGCATGCTCATCATCGTCTGCACACGCTGCGGGTTAATGAGGCCGGTGTCGGCATTAACATTGAGCACCGAACTCTGGGTCATGG
>NZ_ASSD01000651.1 GCF_000520715.1 Paenibacillus zanthoxyli JH29 | reverse complement strand
GGCAGGGAGCCAGTAGTACAGGCTGTGGCCGACCATGGAACCGATGACCGTCAGATAAAGAAAGGACCCGGCAGCCTTCCAGGAGAGGAGAAAGCTGATGCTTGGCCGCTCCGCGAAGAGGGAGAGCAGGAGCATCAGCGCCCCGCCGTAAATCATTTGCGCCGCATTCAGCGCGATGGGATGGACATCCGGAAGGCGGGCAGTGACGGTCCGGGTATACAGGGTGCCCGATGCGTAAGCCCATTCCCCGATCAGAATGACGGCGCAGCCGGCAAGCCAGAGCGGGGAGGCGCTGAGAGACAGACTGGGCAGGACCAGCAGAAGCACGCCTGTAAAGCCGATGAGACAGCCGGCCAGAGACAGAGGGGAAGCTTTTTGCCAAAGCAGGAACGTCTGAAGCAGCAGAATCATAATCGGTCCGGTTGCGGAGAGCACGGCAGCAAGGCCGGAGGACACGTACTGCTCGGCCCAATACAGCGCGGCGAATGTGCCGAAGGTCAGCCCGAGTCCGGTCAGCGCCGTTTCTTTGCGGAGCAGCAGGGACAGGGAAGCTTTGCGTTTCCACGACATCCACAGCAGCAGCGCCGCTCCAGCGGCGAAAAACCGCAGACCCGCAGAGAAAAAGGGCGGGGCTCCGGCGTCCACGCCGATTTTAATCGCTAGAAAGGTGGTGCCGAAGATCAGACATACGAGACTGTAAGCCAAAATAATCATATTCAATGCTCCTTTATTGCTTATATATTTTCATCCCATCATATCTGGGCGGAGACAGAACAGATGAAACAGGACAGAACAGATGGGCGGGAAATGAGGTACAATGAATGGCACAGGGATTATACGGGAAGGGATGGAAGAATGAACAAGATATCCGGCAACGAGCAGCATCCGCTGTTCCGGCAGGTCTATGAATATATGACCGCCCGGATCGGCCGGGGCGAGTGGAGAGTGCATGACAAGCTGCCGTCGGTCCGGCTGCTGGCGGAGGAGCTCCGGATTCACCGGCTGACCGTCTTCAAGGCGTACCAGCGGCTGAAGGAGGACGGCAAGGTCTATGTCAGGGACAAGTCCGGCTACTATGTGGCCCCTGCGGCGGCGCCAATTGAAGGCGGTGAAGAAGAGACGGACTTGGGCTACCGGATGTACAACCGGCTCTCGGACATTCAGCGCATGCCGGTCAAATACCAATTCTCCCAGGCGTTGATCGACCCCAATCTGCTGCCGAATCTGTATTTGTCCGATTATGTCAAAGAGGTGTTCGACCGTTACCCGAAGGTGATGGGCACCTATTCCGGCGTGGAGGGCGATAACGAACTGCGGGAGTTCTTAAGCGGACATTTCCGCGTGAGCAGACTGCTTCAGGCTGAGCCGGAAGAACTGCTGATTACTTCAGGCGCCCAGCAGGCGATCAATCTGATAGCCAGCATCATGCTTATGCCGATGGACTGCGTGATGGTGGAGCGCCCGACCTATGGTGTGGCGCTGGATATTTTCCGCCAGCGGGGGGCTCGGCTGCTTGCTGTCGATATTACGCCCGGCGGCTACGACCTAGGCGAGATTGAGGGGCTGATGGAACGGTACAGGCCCCGGCTCTTCTACATGAATCCTACGCATCATAATCCGACCGGGTATACCGTCCCTGTATGGCAGCGCAAACGGCTTGTCGAGCTGGCCGAGCGCTACCGCTGCCTGCTCGTCGAGGACGACCCTTTCCGCGATATGTATTTCGCCGCCGAACCGCCGCCGCCGATTTTTTCTTATGACACGGGAGGCTGGGTCGTGTACCTTGGCAGCTTCAGCAAATATGTGGCGCCGGGCCTGCGCATTTGCGCCGTCATCTGCAGGTTCCCATTGATGGACAAGCTGATTGCGGCAAAGTTCATGGCGGATAACGGAACGCCGCTGCTGAACCAGAAAATCTTTCTGCACTACTTTACTTCCCCGCGTCTGCAGGGGCATCTGGCCAAGCTCCGTATCGCGTTGCAGGTACATAAGGAGATTACGGAGCGTGAGCTGGCGGGGACCGGATGCAGGTGGACGGCTCCTCAGGGCGGTCTGAACCTCTGGGTGAACCTGCCGGAGCATATTCCGCCCGAAACTCTGTTCCGCAAAAGCATGGAGCAGTCGATTGCGTTCGTCCCCGGCGAGATCTGCGATCCGCAGGGAGAAATGAAGTCGTGGATTCGCCTCAGCTATTCGTTCACCCCGGAAGATGTCCTGGATGACGGGATGAGCAAGCTTGCGGAATTGATGCGGAGTCTTTAAGCAATCATAGGTCATACATGCATGTTCTCGTATACGGCAGGCATTCCGGAGATATTTTTTTCGCGGGATGCCTGTTTTTGTGTAAACCGGTTTGAATAAATGTGACATATATAAATTAATCAATTAAATAGTACGTCATATATATTGCCAAATACCGGCATTCATGCTACAACATTAAGTAAGCGTTACTCCTATTTCACAGTCTGGCGGGCAGTTTTGTACCCTACTTTCAATTACGGAGGGATTGTTCAATGCTGAAACGCGTGTACCGGTTTGAAGAAGGAAATGCGGAGATGAAGAATCTGCTGGGCGGAAAAGGAGCGAATCTCGCGGAAATGACGGCTCTCGGCCTGCCGATTCCCCCGGGATTTACGGTAACTACGGAAGCTTGCCAGGCCTATTACGCGGCTGGAGGAAAGATGCCGGAAGGGCTGATGCAGGAGATTCATCACGCGCTGCGCGGTCTGGAAACGGCAAAATCTGCGGAATTCGGAGGTGTGGGCCGGCCGCTGCTCGTATCCGTGCGTTCAGGGTCGGTAACTTCCATGCCGGGCATGATGGACACAATTCTGAACCTCGGCCTCAATGACGAAACGGTCAAGGGACTTGCGGAGCAGACGGGTAACGAAAGATTCGCCTATGATTGCTACCGGAGATTTATCCAGATGTTCGGAGATGTGGTGCTTGGCATTCACTCGATTTATTTCGAACGGCTGATCGAACAAGCCAGAAAGGAAAATGGGCGATCCTGCGATCAGGAGATCCGCGCGGGTGAGTGGAAGGAGCTTATCGCGAAATACAAATGGATTGTGGAGGATCGGACCGGGCAGCCGTTTCCGCAGGATGTAAGCGTTCAACTGAAGCTGGCGGTAGAAGCCGTGTTCCAAAGCTGGAATAACATGAGAGCGAAGGTATACCGGAAAGCGTACGGGATCCCGGATGAGCAGGGAACGGCGGTCAATATCCAGGCGATGGTATTCGGCAATCTCGGAACCGGCAGCGGAACCGGCGTATTGTTTACCCGAAATCCCTCTACGGGAGAACGGGAACTGTACGGTGAATATTTGGCGGACGCCCAAGGCGAAGACGTGGTAGCCGGAGTGCGTACGCCGAGGCCTGTCAGCGAGCTGCGCGAGGAACTGCCGCTTGTGTATGAACAGCTCTCGGCTGCCGCCGGGCTTCTGGAACTTCATTACCGGGATATGCAGGATATCGAGTTCACCGTCGAGAACGGCAGCTTGTACCTGTTACAGACCCGGAGCGGCAAACGGACGGCCCAGGCCTCTATCAAGATCGCCGTGGATTTGACGAAGGAGGGTATCCTCTCGAAAGAGGAAGCCGTCAGCCGGATCGAGCCGGGACATCTGGATCAGCTCCTGCACCGCTCCATTGCCATCCCGCCGGAGCTTGCGCCGATTGCCAAAGGTCTGCCGGCCTCCCCGGGAGCGGCCGTCGGCTTGATCGCGCTGGATGCGGACACCGCCGAGCAGTGGGCCAAGGACGGCCGCAAGGTTGTGCTGGTCAGTACGGAGACCTCTCCGGACGATATTCACGGTATTTTGGCGGCGGAAGGCGTGCTGACGAGCCGGGGCGGCATGACCAGCCATGCCGCAGTTGTGGCGAGAGGCATGGGCAAGCCGTGCGTGTGCGGCTGCGAAGCGCTGAGCGTCGACCATACAGGCCGCAGCGTACGCATTGGAGAGCTTACCCTGGCGGAAGGCGAGGAAATATCGCTGGACGCTTCCGGCGGACGGGTGTTCCAGGGAGGGCTGTCGCTCAGCGATCCGGAAATTACACCAGAGCTGCTTGCGCTGCTGGACTATGCGGACGAGATCCGCAGGCTTCGCATCTATGCGAACGCAGATACACCGAATGATGCCCGTAAGGCGCGGGAATTCGGCGCGGAGGGGATCGGGCTGTGCCGGACGGAGCATATGTTTTTCTCGGGAAGCCGCCTTCCCATCGTCCAGTCGATGATTCTGGCTGGCGGCAGAGAGGAACGGATGCTCTATCTGGACCGGTTGCTGCCGATGCAGCAGGCCGACTTTGAAGATATGTTCGGGGCGATGGACGGCCTTCCGGTAACGATCCGGCTGCTGGACCCGCCGCTGCATGAGTTTTTGCCGAACCTGGATCAGCTTCGGGAGCAGTGCCGCAAGCTTGAGGAGACTGGGGAGAACGGTGAAGAAGTCCGGAAGCTGAAAGCTATGATCTCCAAAGTGAATGAACTGCGGGAGGTCAACCCGATGCTCGGCCTGAGAGGCGTTAGACTGGGCATTTTGTTTCCGGAAATTTATGAAATGCAGATCGAGGCGATCTTTAAAGCCGCTCAATCGGCGCTCCGCCGGGGAGTGGATGTGCGCCCGGAAATTATGATTCCGCTTGTCGGGCATCCGGATGAGCTGAAACGCATGAGAGCGCTGGTCGACGACATCGGGGGCCAGGTGCTTAGCACCGAGTTCAGAGGGCTCAAATACCGGGTGGGGACGATGATTGAAGTGCCCAGAGCCGCGCTGCTGGCGGATACCATTGCGCAGCATGCCGATTTCTTCTCCTTTGGCACGAACGATTTGACCCAGATGACCTTCGGATACAGCCGCGACGATGCGGAAGGGAAATTCCTGAATTCCTATCTGGACGGGAATATCCTCAAGGACAATCCGTTCCAGGTTCTGGACCAGGACGGCGTCGGCCAGCTGATAGAGTGGGCCGTTACCCGGGGCAAGGCGGTGAAGCCGTTCCTGAAGACGGGAATATGCGGCGAGCATGGCGGCGACCGGGAATCGATTTCTTTCTGCCACCGCACGGGGCTCGAATATGTCAGCTGCTCCCCGTACCGCATTCCGTTCGCCCGCATAGCGGCGGCGCAGGCCGCTCTCCTTGACAGAGCGGAGAGACCGCAGAGTCCGGCCGAGAAGCAGCTCGTCTAAGCGGGGCGAAGAGTTGTTCGAAGAGGGGGATTACAATGGATAATCGCAGCAGCCGGGGCATGATAGATACCGAATGGGAGGAGGCGGAACACGGCCGCTGGATCGTCATCTGCTCGGACGCCGTAGGGGAAACGGCCGAGGCCGTTGTGAGCGCGGCCTTGCGCCAGTTTGAGGCCCGGCCCGCCCGGATTAAACGCTTCAGCCATATTGCCGGCGGGAGGGAAATCCGCGAGGCGGTGCGGGAAGCTGCCGAGCGGCGGACGTTTGTTGCCTATACCTTTGCGCAGCCGGAGCTGACCGAAAGGATGATCGGCGAAGCCGCCGCTCACGGCGTGAGGGCCGTGGACATCATGGGTCCCATCATTTCGGCGATCTCGGGTACCTTCCACAATCCGCCCCTTGCGCGGTCCGGGCTGGAAGGCCGATTGAATGAAGCGTATTTTCGCCGGGTTGAGGCTATGGAGTTTGCGGTCAAATACGACGACGGCCGGGATTCGCGGGGAATCGGCCTGGCCGAAATCGTGCTGATCGGCGTCTCCCGCACCTCCAAGACTCCGCTAAGCATTTACTTGGCCCATAAGGGTTACAAGGTGGCGAACTATCCCTTGACGCCCGAGGTTCAGGCTCCCCAGGAGCTGTTTCAGATTCCGAGCCGCCGCATTTTCGGGCTGACGATGGAACTGGAGGCCATTCTTAAGATTCGAACCGAACGGCTGAGATCGCTTGGGCTGCACGCGGAGGCGGACTACGCTGCCGCCCACCGCGTAGTGGAGGAGTTCACTTACGCCGAGGAACTGATGAGGCGGATCGGCTGCAAGGTGATCGACGTGTCCGATAAATCCATCGAGGAGACCGCGGGTTTGATTATCGACTGCATACGATAGAAGGAAAGCAAGGGCCGTTTCCGGCTGCGCAGGATGCGCAGGGGAGACGGCCCTTGGCGTATGAAGTCTTTAAGCTTCCTTCAAGTCCTATACCCAGCCGAAGGCATATGCCGCTTGCGCTACCAGGAAGGTAACGGCGATGGCGATGCCGAGCGGGATGACGGCCGACAGCACGGCCCATTTCACGCTTTTCGTCTCCTTGTAGATGTTAACCAGTGTCGTGCCGCACGGATAATGCAGCAGCGAGAACAGCATCATGTTC
>NZ_ASSD01000650.1 GCF_000520715.1 Paenibacillus zanthoxyli JH29 | reverse complement strand
ACTACGGTCCCGCTGGCATTGTAGTTCCCGTCATGCATTACGATCAGATGGCATCCGCCATTATTCGGCTTGGCCGCAGCCGGGAGCTGCGGGAGCAAATGGGCCTCAGCGGTCTTAAACGGGCGGAGGCGCATTATACCAGAGAACAGTTCATCGAGGGCTACCGTGAATTTTATCTGAATTATGAGGAGGGGCGGTCATGGCCGGCATCGGCTTCGAGCTAAGAAAACTGCATAACCAGCACGGATTGCTTCGTCAGATTCGGGCATACGCCTACTCGTCCATGTCGACGGTCGGACCGATGATCCTCTGTATGGCAATGGTGGCCGGCATTCAGCGTCTGATGTCGGTATCCGGCGCGGCCTTTCTGGAACGGGAACTGTTCTTGACCACCATTGTGTATGCCTTCATCTTCTCTGTACTGGTCACCGGCGGCGTCTCGATGGTGCTGACCCGCTTCCTGTCGGATATGCTGTTCCAGAAGCAATACAAGCACGCCCTTTCCTCCTACTACGGCGCAGCTGCCGTATGTCTGCCTGCGGGTGCGGTGGCGGCGCTGGTGTTCCTAAAGGGCGTTGAAGCCGGATTCGCGTACAAGGCTGCCGCGTTTCTCCTGTTTATGGAGCTGATCCTTATCTGGCTGCAATCCGTTCACCTTACCGCGCTGAAGGATTACAAGCGCATCTTCCGCGGCTTTCTGTATGGCGCCTGCACCGCCGGACTGGGAGCCTGGGCCGTCAGCGAATATACACCCTATCAGACAGCCGCCGGAATGCTTGCCGCAGTGGATGCGGGCTTTTTCCTTGTGGTGCTGCTGACCAACCGGCACTTCGAGCAGGTGTTTCCCCCTCGGGATTCCCGCTTGTATTTTCACTTTCTGTCCTATTTCAGCAAATATCCTGCCTTATTCGGGATTGGCACATTCCTCTATGCGGGTGTATACACGCACAGCTTCGTGTACTGGTTCGGCCCGGAGAACAAAGAGGTAGCCGGCCGCTATCTCGTCTCTCCTTTTTATGATACGCCGGTCTTCTATGCCTACTTAAGCGTCATGCCGACACTCATTCTTTTCACAGTTGCCGTCGAGACCAACTTCTATGAGAAATTCAGAGGTTACTACGATTTGATTCGGCAGCGGGGAACATTTAAGGAAATATCGGAGGCCCGCCGGGAGATGCAGCGGACGCTGATCCGTGAACTGACGTTTCTCATGGAAACCCAGCTCATGTTTACGGTTATCAGTCTTGCGCTCGGCATCAAGCTTCTGCCCATGATCGGTTTCAGCATGAATCAGCTTGATGTGTATATCATCCTCTTGTTAGGCTACTATTTCTTCATCATTACATTTGTCATCTTGCTGCTTCTGCTCTATTACGATGACCGGAAAGGTGTTTTTATGATCAGCGGTGTCTTTGTGGTTCTGAATACCGGATTCAGCGTCCTCTCCATGCTGGGCGGCTATGACGGTTACGGTATGTTTGTCGCTTCCTTTATTGCCGTGCTGCTCGCGCTGGGACGGTTGATCATTTATGTCCGCAGCATTGATTACCATACCTTCTGCGCCCAGCCCATTAACCCTGTCAAGCGGGAACGCAGGCGTCTGTTCCGTCCGGGCTTAGCTTCCGTTACGCTTGCCGCTCTCGTCATTCTGCTGACAGGCTGCATGGACAGCAGCTTGGGCGAGAAGAGCGCCCCGAAGGTGACGGATTCCCCAATCGCCGAGCCGGTTACCCAGGATAAGCTGGCCGAGGACAAGCGTATCTATGAAAGGGACAATGATACCTTCGTGGATACCTTGTATTTAACCGTGCTTGAAGATGACAAAAAAGAAGACTCAGCCCCCCTAACCTGGTATGAGCTGAACCGGATTCGCAGCCGGATGGAGGAAGGCTCGCTGGCCGCCATCCTGCAGGAAGGCGCGGCCGATGGCAGCGGACCGGCCCCTGGCTCGTTTGGCTATTCATCCCAGGAAGCCAACGCCCATGTCTCACTTCGCGGGAGTTCAACGCGGTATGCTTCCCAGCGGTCTTACAAGATCAAGCTGAACGATCAAGCGGGACTATGGAATGATCAGCGTACGATTAACCTAAGCAAGCATGCCTACGACCCCTCGCGGCTGCGTAATAAACTCAGCTTCGATCTGTTCGAGACCATCCCGAATATTACAAGTCTGCGCACCCGCTTCGTGCATCTCTATGTGAAGGATCTGAGCGAAGACGGCGCGGCCAGTTCGAAGCCGTTCATCGATTATGGACTGTATACGCAGGTCGAGCAGCCCAACAAGCAATTTCTTAAGAATCACTGGCTTGACCCGTACGGACAGTTGTACAAAGCTACCATGTTCGAATTTTTCGAGTATCAAGATGAGCTTCGGCTGCAGGATGATCCGCTGTATGACAAGGCCAAGTTTGAAACCCGCCTGCAGATCAACGGCCGTGAGGATCACCGGAAGCTGTTGGACATGCTGAAGGATGTAAACAATCTGTCCATTCCGATCAATGAAGTGATAGACAAGCATTTTGACCTCGATAATTATCTGACCTGGATGGCCTCCAATATTTTAATGGACAACATGGATACGAATGTCCAGAATTTCCTGCTGTACTCCCCGCTCAACTCCGAAAAATGGTACTTCCTTCCATGGGACTATGACGGAGGATGGGAGCTGCAGCAGCATTCGACTAATAACATCACTTATAGCAGCGGCATCAGCAATTATTGGGCTTCCAAGCTGCATAACCGTTTCTTCCGCAGTATGGAAAATGTGAACCTGCTTAAGGACAGGATCGACGAGTTGTACCGGGACTATATCAACAACGATATCATTTCCAAAAGAGTCGCGTTGTACGCCCCCATCACGCAGCTGTACATAAGCAGGCAGCCCGACAAAGGCTTTTTTCCGGAGCCTATTTCCGATATCCCCAAGGATCTGGCAAGGATCAGTACCGTTCCCGAACGCTCCATGAAGCGGTTTATTGAAGATATCCAGAAGCCCAAGCCCTTTTTTCTGGATGATCTGCACCAGGAGGGAACAGCTTCCGTATTTCAGTGGGATGCCTCGTTCGATCTTCAAGGAGATACCCTGAAGTATGAATTTACTCTGGCCAGGGACCCGTTGTTTACAAAGGTGGTCAAGCGGTTAAGCACACCGGGTACTTCCGTGCGGCTCAGCGGCCTTTCGCCAGGAACGTACTACTGGAAGGTGACTGCGGGCGACGGCAAGGGACATTCGCAAATCGCATTTGATATTTATTTCGATGATGAAGGCACTCCCTACAACGGAGTCAGAGAGGTTAAGGTGAACTGACATGGAATTTATGGGCCGGCCTCTCAGGCATGAATTCAAATACTACCTGCATCCCCATGAATATCTATCCTTGCGTCAGCGCGTAGCGTCGCTGCTTCCGCTTGATCCGCACTCGCAGAACGCAGACGGCTACGGCATCCGGAGCCTGTACTTCGATAGTCCTGCGGATCATGCGCTGTACGATAAGACTAACGGAATTTTCGGACGCGAGAAGTTTCGAATCCGGATATACAATGCAAGCTCCAGCTCGATCAAGCTGGAGCGCAAGAGTAAATACGGGGATTATGTAAGTAAAGAGAGCGCTCCGCTAACCCGCTCCGAATATGAAAATATTGTACATGGGGATGCCTCCTCGATTGCGGATTCACCGCATTCTCTTATACGGGATTTATACAGGGCGCTTACTTACAAGGGCTTTCGTCCAGCGGCAATCGTCGATTACGTGCGTGAAGCCTATATATACGATTACGGGGATGTGCGGATTACATTCGACAAGAAGCTGTCCTCCGGCATCGGCAGTCTGGATCTGTTCGACCCCGGGCTGGCTTTTCGAGAAGCTCTGGATGATTCCACACGAACCATTCTGGAAATTAAATTCAACCGCTTCCTGCCCGAACCGGTGCGTCTTATCGCCACTCCGGCTGCGAGCGTCCGGTCCACAATATCCAAATATGTGATATGCAGGGAAGCCGCCAAACTTCATTTCAAACGATAAGGGGATAAGCCTCAAAATGGATGATACTTTAAATTTCCAGGATTTATTTAAAAAAAGCGTGCTGCACCTTGATGCCTTCCGGACCGTTTCTTACATCGATGTACTGCTCGGTCTCATCGCTTCATTCGGTGTGGGTCTGTTCATCTTTTACATTTACCGCAAAACCTTCCGGGGAGTCGTGTACAGCTACAACTATAATGCCGCCTTTGTGCTTATGTGCATGATTACAAGCATGATTATTATGACCATCAGCTCCAATATCGTGCTCTCACTCGGTATGGTTGGAGCGCTCAGTATTGTGCGTTTCCGTACCGCCGTCAAAGACCCGCTGGACATTGTATACATGTTCTGGTCGATCGCAGGAGGCATTGCAGCAGGAGCCAAGCTCTATCCTGTCGCGCTCATCGGCTCCCTCGCCATTGGACTCGTGCTGCTGTGGCTGTCCCGCCGCAAGGTCCGGGAGCAGCCTTACCTGCTGATAATCCGCCACTCGGAAGACGCCACCAAGGAGCTTCGGTTGCGGATGCGGAAAATTGAGCATACCCTGAGATCCAAGACGATCCGCAAGGACTTTGTGGAGCTTACGGTCGAACTTAGGCTCCGGGACAACAACACTTCGTTCGTCCATGACCTATCCTCTATCGAAGGCGTTATGGATGTTTCGCTGATTAACTACACCGGAGATTACGCCCAATAACAAGAAGAAACGGCTTCGCCGTCCTTTTAGGGACGGTACCGTTTCTCGTAGAAATATAAGACAAATGGATAAGCGCTCAGCTTATAAAATTCTTATATTTTTGAAAAAGCGCCAGAACAGCTGAAAGTAGCTGATTACTGGCGCTTCATTATTGTAATACGGCCTGGTGGCAAATGGTTACAAAACCTTGCTCAGGAAATCCTTCGTTCTGGCGTGCTTGGGGCTGCCGAACACCTCGGAGGGCGTTCCCTGCTCGACGATAAACCCGCCGTCCATGAACAGAATCCGGTCCCCTACCTCGCGGGCAAAGCCCATTTCGTGGGTAACGATGACCATGGTCATGCCCTGCTCTGCCAGCTTCTTCATGACCTCAAGCACCTCGCCTACCATCTCGGGGTCAAGCGCCGAGGTCGGCTCGTCGAACAGCATGACATGCGGCTGCATGGCAAGCGCTCGAGCGATGGCGGTCCGCTGCTTCTGCCCGCCCGAGAGCTGCGACGGGTAAGCATCCTTTTTATCTTCGAGACCGACGGTGCGCAGCAGGTCCATCGCTATTTTGTCCGCTTCCGCAGGAGACTGCTTCTTGACCTTGACCGGAGCCAGCGTAATGTTTTGCAGCACGGTCTTGTGGGGAAACAGATTGAACTGTTGGAAGACCATGCCCATTTTCTCACGAGTGGCATTGATATCATGCTTCCGGTCCGTAATGGACTGTCCTTCAAAGGTAATTTCCCCGCCTGTCGGCTGCTCCGGCAGATTCAGACAGCGCAAAAAGGTGCTTTTTCCCGAGCCGCTGGGACCGATGACGACAATCACTTCACCTTTTTGTATCGTAAGATCGATGCCTTTCAGAATTTCCAGCTTGCCAAATGCCTTTTGCAAGTTCTTAACGGTAATCACTGGCGCTCCATCTCCTTTCCAGTCGGCCAAGCACCTTGGATAATGTAAATGTAAGTATAAAATACATCAGAGCGATAACCAGCAGCGGAGTCAGCCCGTCATAGGTAATCGTGGTAATGGTTCTGGCTTGGAACAACAAATCCATCGCTCCAATCATGCCGACAATGGACGATTCTTTGATGATGGTAATGAACTCGTTGCCTATCGCCGGGAGCACATTCTTCAGCGCCTGCGGAAGAACAATATAACGCATGGTCATCGCCTGCGTCATCCCGAGTGAACGGGACGCTTCCGTCTGTCCCCGGTCCACGCCCTGTATACCCGCCCGGAATATTTCGGCAAGATAGGCTGAGCTGTTAATTGTAAGGGTAATGGCCCCCGACTGTATTGCGGTAAACTCAAGGCCGATTGAAGGAAGACCGTAGTGAATAATAAACAATTGCACAAGCATCGGCGTTCCGCGCAGAAATTCCACCCAGGCGGCGGCGATCCAGCGAAGCACTCTAAAGCTTGACATCCGCAGCAGGGCAACGACGATCCCGAGCACAAAGCCGCAGATCACTCCGATTACCGCGAGAAGCAGCGTGTATTGCAGTCCGGTCAGAAAAAAGCCGCGGTATTCATAGGCCATATTCAGTAAATTCATCCTACCCGCAAACCTCCTATCAACAAAAAAATAGAAAACGGCGGGTCACCGCCATTTTCTTCATTTGATTGCAAAGCAACTTTCCAACGTATCTTTAAAGCTTACTTGCTCTCGGCCAGCTCTGCCGCCTTGGATACAAACTCTTCAATTTTTCCAGCGGAGTTCAGCTCGCCCAGAGTCTTGTTGATCTGTGTCAGCAGCTCCGAGTTGCCCTTCTTGACCCCGATGACGTAACCGTCATCTTCGACTTCCGGCTTGGCATCGGTAATGACCAATCCCTTCACATTTTTTACGAAAGATTGGGCTACCGGCCCTTCCATAATGGATGCATCGACGCGGTTCGATTGCAGCTGGAGCACGATATCAGAAATTTTAGCGAGCGATGTCAGCTGCGCCCCCTCGATTCCTTTGGCGATACCTTCTTGAATGGACCCGGTCTGAATGCCGATCTTGGCGCCCTTCAGGGATTCCATCGTGCTAAATTTATCCTTATCGGCTTCACGGACCACAACGGCCTGCTCAGCTTTATAATAGACGTCGGACAGATCGATTTGCTTGGCTCTTTCCGGAGTCGGACTGAGACCCGAAATGACCATATCCACTCTTCCGCTGGACAGCTCGTTCAGCAGCGAGTCAAACGGCAGGTCCTTAATGACCAGCTCCGCGCCCATATCCGAAGCGATCTCCTTGGCAATATCAATGTCAAAACCGACGATCGTATCTTTACCCTATACCATCTTGTGGAATTCGTATGGCGGAAAGTCCGCGTATGAATATGCAAAGAGTATTTTGTTTACAATTTGCTAAGGCGTGTTCGCATCCTTTTTTTACGAAATAAGCAGGTCTCTACAGCGAGACAAAGCTTACTTTCTGAAACATTCAGAAAAATAGTTTATTATTATGTATTTAAGGGTATTAAATTAAGTATACCCACTCGAAAGAGGCGCAGTTGCGCTTCAATCATTTTTAGGAGGGGAAACCATGCTGCTGGAAGCTTTGTACCACGTTCCACGCGATAAATGGGCATATGCCTATGATATAGAATCCGTACATCTTCGGATGCGGACCAAACGGGATGACGCTGATACGGTATATGTCTTGACCGGCGACAAATACGCTTGGGATCGGACCTTCGAGGAAATCGCGATGGAAAAATCCGCTTCCGACGAACATTTCGATTATTGGGAAGCCTGTGCGCGGCCTAAACATAAACGGTTGTCCTATCTCTTTCGGATCGAATCAGGCGGCGAAACGGCATATATGTCCAGCAAAGGGATTATGCATGAGATGCCGCAGCCTCCGGGTAACAATTTCGAATTCCCGTATATACATGAAGTTGATTTGTTCAGGGTTCCGGAGTGGGCCAAAGAAGCGGTCTTCTATCAAATTATGCCGGACCGTTTCGCCAACGGAGACACGGCCAATGACCCGGAAGGAACTGAAGCCTGGGGCGGTGAACCGAAGGTCGACAACTTTTTCGGGGGCGATATCCAGGGCGTAATTGATCATCTCGACTACCTGCTGGACCTCGGCGTTAATGCGATTTATTTCACACCACTGTTCGTGTCCCCATCCAATCATAAATACGACATCATTGATTACAAAAAGGTAGATCCTCAATTCGGCGATAATGAGCAGCTCAAGACTTTGGTCGATCTCTGCCATGAGAAAGGCATACGCGTCATGCTTGATGCGGTGTTCAACCACTGCAGCAAAGAATTTCCTCCCTTTCAGGATGTCATGGAAAAAGGGGAAGATTCCAAATATGCCGATTGGTTCCACATTAATTCCTTCCCCATAGAGGTTGTGGACGGACCGACCTATGATACATTTGGATTTTTTGAGGCGATGCCCAAATTTAATACGGCCAATCCGGAAGTCAAATCCTATTTGCTGGACGTGGCGGAATACTGGATCAAGGAAGTTAAGCTGGACGGCTGGCGCCTCGACGTGGCCGACGAAATCGATCATCACTTCTGGCATGACTTCCGCAAGGTTGTGAAAAAAGCCAATCCGGACGCTTACATCGTAGGCGAGGTGTGGAGCGATTCTCTGGCTTGGCTGCTCGGTGACCAGTTCGATTCGGTCATGAACTATCCGTTCTCGGGAACTGTACTGGAATTCTTTAACGGCGGAATGGACAGCTACACCTTCTCTAATAAAATAGGCGGTCTGCTCATGCGTTACCCCAAACAGTGCAATGAGGTCAGCTTTAACCTTCTGTGCAGTCACGACACCCCACGTCTGCTTAACGCTCTGGGGGAAGACAAGCGGAAAATGAAGCTCGCCGCCGCCTTCTTATTCACCTTCATTGGTACGCCATGTATATACTACGGCGATGAAATCGGGCTGTCCGGGGAAGGCGATCCCGATTGCCGCAAATGTATGGAATGGGACCCAGCCAAACAGGACCTTGAGCTTCGCGATTTCTATAAAATGATGATTTCACTCCGCAAGGAGAACCCGGCGCTGCGAGGCGGAAGTTACCGGATTCTAGGGGCCTGCAAGGATGATCCCTGCATTATTTATGAACGGATGGACAGCGAGACCCATTTTATCATCTGGATGAACAATTCACCCGAACCCCGCAGCTTAAGTCATGCGATAGAAACCGAAGATTGGACCGATGCGCTCTCCGGCGACGAGGTAAGGCCCGATGAAGGGATCATGCACATCTCCCTAGAACCGTATGGTTTCCGCATCTTATCCCGCCGTCTTGACTGGAAGACGCCTCCGTTCGTCCAGAACACGTCTGGCAATGCGTCAACGGAGCACTCTCCCGTACACCGGTAACCGTTCAAGCCGGCGGCTGCAAAGTTAGGGCTGACCCAAGTACCGGTTTCTTCCATAAAAAAGGCAGCTTCTCCAGCACTTGTGCGCTCGTGAGCAAGCTGCCTTTTCTTTAAAATATAAGCATTTATATGTTTCGCACTTATAAATGACCTTATATTTCTACGAGAAACGTACTTGCGTCCTTTAAGGACGCCGTCAGGCGTTTCTTCTTGTTTAGCGAATATTATACAGTCTCCGTAATCTTCTCATAGATATCGATGTACTCCTCCGCTGATACATCCCAGCTGTAATCCCCCTTAAAAGCGTTGCGGGTCAAGCGTTTCCAATGCTCGGGCTTGTTATAGAAGGATATCCCCCGGCGCAGGGTGTTCATCATATCATGAGCGTTATAATTGGTAAAGGTGAAGCCGTTCCCTTCCCCCGTTTCCTCGTTATAGGAGTGAACGGTATCGTTCAGCCCCCCTGTTTCCCTGACAACCGGTATACTGCCATACTGCAGGGCCAGCAGTTGGCTGATTCCGCACGGTTCGAACATCGACGGCATCAGGAACAAATCGCTTGCGGCATAGATTTTACGCGACAGCTCATCGCTGAACCGGATCTGCGCAGACAGCTTGGTCGGATAGCGCCATGCGGCTTCGCGGAACCAGCGCTCGTATACTTCATCCCCCGTTCCAAGAACGACAAACTGGACGGTGTCAAAATACAGAATTTCATCCAGCACCCGGGTCACCAGGTCAAGCCCCTTCGAATCAACCAGGCGGGTGACCATGCCTACAAGCGGAATATGCGGCGCTATCGGGAGGCCCAATTCCTGCTGCAAGCCGACTTTGTTCTCAGTCTTCTTGTTCAGATTATTCTTGTATTTTGTAAAGATTTTCGAGTCGGTTGCCGGATTATAGGCCTTCGTATCAATGCCATTGACAATACCGCTTAAATGATCGGCGCGGGCATTCAGGAGGCCGTCCAGACCGTAACCAAAGTGAGGCGTTCTGATTTCCTGTGCATAGGTCGGACTGACCGTCGTCACATGATCGCTGAACACGATGCCGCCTTTAAGGAAATTAACATTGCCGTAGTATTCCACCCCGGGAAAAAAGCTGCCGTCCAGGCCGAGCAAATCGCCCAGAACCTCATAGGGAAACACGCCCTGGTACAGCAGATTATGTATGGTGAATACGGTACGGATATTGCTGTAAAACGGATTGCTCTGGTAATGCCCTTTCAGAAGCAGGGGGATGACGGCAGCATGCCAATCATGGCAGTGCAGCACATCCGGCTGGAAATCAATCGCCGGGAGTACTTCCAGTACGGCCCTATTGTAAAAAGCGAACCGTTCCGCGTCATCCAGATATCCGTATATGCCGTCACGGCCGAAGTAGTATTCATTGTCTATAAAATAGACCGGCACCCCTTCATAATCCAGCCGCTCAATTCCGCAGTATTGATTCCGCCAGCCTACAGGCACCTCGATTATCTTGACAGGCTCCATTTGCGAGCGGTATTTCTCGGGAATCCCCCGGTACTTCGGCATAATGACTCTTACGTCCACTCCGGCTTCCTTCAGCGCTTTCGGCAGCGCACCGATTACGTCGGCAAGACCTCCCGTTTTGATAAACGGGTGGCCTTCCGCAGCAGCAAACAGCACTTTCATTCCCTTTTTCCTCCTCTTGTGTAACGGACTGTTAAATAGAGTGATTGATTTCTTACGGGATATCGTCGCTTTTCGTTTTGCGTTTGCGCGGAGCTGCTTTTTTGACCGGAGTGTCCGACTGTAAAGGCTTGTCTGCCGGTTTATCTTCACTCTTGGCTTTGGCGCGCGTCGTTCTAGCTTTTCCTTTTGGAGCTTCCTCTAGTACGGCTGGATCATCCCCCTTCACCTTCCGTCCGCTCTTTTTTAGCACCACCATGCTGAGCGGCGCCAGGGTTAATTCAAGACTTTGGAGCTGATTATGCAATTCTTGTTTCTGTGTCTTCAAAGCGCCTGGCGACGCTCCAGAGCCGCCGAATTCGGGTCTTTCCGTACTGAACACCTCTTCATAGGTTCCCGCTTTCGGAACGCCAATACGGTAATTCGGCCGCTCTACCGGCTGGAAATTGATGACGACAATCAGCTGGTCGCCGGCTTTTTTCCCTTTGCGAATATAAGCAATGACACTTTGCCAGTTGTCGTCCGCACTGATCCATTCATACCCATCAAAGCTGTGATCAAGCTCCCAGAGCGCTTTCTCCTCAAGGTAGAACTTATTGAGCGCAGCCGTGTAGGCCAGCATTTTCCGATGGCTCTCGTAATCGAGCAGCAGCCAGTCGAGCTCCTCCTGATCCTTCCATTCAATGAACTGGCCGAATTCGCCGCCCATGAACAGCAGCTTTTTGCCGGGGCTTGTCATCTGATAACCCAGCAGCAGCCGAAGGCCCGCGAACTTCTGCTCATAGGAACCAGGCATTTTGTTCAGCAGCGATCTCTTGCCGTGCACTACCTCGTCATGGGAAAGCGGCAGCGTATAATTCTCCGAATAGGCGTAGGCAATCGGGAATGTCAGTAAATTATGGTGATAGGGGCGGGCATCAAACTCCTTCTCCACGTATGCAAGCGTATCGTTCATCCAGCCCATATTCCATTTGTAATTGAAACCAAGCCCGCCGTCATGTACGGGGGCGGTTACGAGCGGCCAGGCGCTGGATTCCTCCGCCATCATCAAGGCATGCGGGTAGTTCTGAAACACGAGAGTGTTCAATTTTTGCAAAAAGGCGATGGCCTCAAGATTCTCAAACCCGCCGTTGACATTCCGTCTAAACTGATGCTCCTGCTTCTCAAAATCAAGGCGCAGCATACTTGTAACCGCATCCACACGCATGCCGTCGATATGGTATACGTCATACCAGAACAAGGCGTTGGAAGTAAGGAATGAAAGGACCTCCGGTCTGCCGAAGTCAAAAGAAAGCGTTCCCCACCCCGGCTTCTCCGCCAGCATCGGATCGCTGTACTCGTAGCATGACGAGCCGTCGAACAAGCGCAGGCCCGGATCGTCCTTGGCAAAATGGGCAGGCACCCAATCGAGAATAACGCCGATGTTCGCCTGATGCAGACGGTCGATCAGGTACATCAGCTCCTTCGGCTCTCCGTACCGGCTTGTTGCGGCAAAATAGCCCGTTCCCTGGTACCCCCAGGAAAGATCGTACGGATGCTCCGCCAGCGGCATGAATTCCACATGCGTATAGCCCAATTCCTGCAAATAGGGAATCAGCAGGTCAGCCATTTCCGTGTAGCTGTACAGCTCTCCGCCTTCCTTGTTATGAATATTCTCCTTCTGTCTCCATGTGCCCATGTGCATTTCGTAAATATTGAGGGGCTTATTGTAGGAACCTTTATTCTTGCGCCGCCAGGCCGCATCGCCCCAGTGGTAGCCCTCAATATCGGCCACAACCGACGCGGTTGCCGGACGAACTTCGGCCTGGAACCCATAAGGGTCCGCTTTCAAAAAGCTCGAGCCGTCCTGGCCGATAATTCTGTATTTGTAAAATGTTCCCCCGGCAATTTCCGGGAAAAAACGAGTCCAAATCCCCGAATCGGGTATCTTATATAACGAGTCTTCCTCACGGCTTCCATCCCAGCCGTTTCGATCGCAAGCCAATCCTACATATGTTGCATGGGGCGCCCACACGGAAAAACGAACGCCGGGAACTCCTTCTTCTACGGAGAGATGCGCTCCGAGCATGCGATAACTACGGTAATGGGTACCTTCGTGAAACAAGTAAATATCCTCCGGGGACGGCATGTTTACTGCTGTTGGTCGCTCAGCCAATTGAATACCACCTTTTGTAGGAATGATTTAAGGTTTCCGGGGTCCCTGCAAAGTACCTGAACATACTCCGAATGCAAAGCCGCACTTTGTAGGAATAGTAATATATACAGGATACACCTAATACATTACCCCAATTTCATTCGTTTGAACATTAATTGGTGCAGGCAAGAAGTGAAAAAGAAATGAAGACCTCAGCCTTTTTTATGTAATTTTCCTTAAGACTTTGTAATATATTTCACTTAGCTTCATTGTTCACGTTTCAGACGTCTGCCGGTCAGGTTATATAACACGTATTGTTTTGACAAAACACATTTTTGGAGGGGTAAACGAATGGGTAAAAAAGATTGCATCGCCATGCTATTAGCAGGCGGGGAAGGGCGCAGACTTGCTCCACTTACATCCAGTATGGCCAAACCGGCCGTCCCTTTCGGAGGACATTTCAGAATTATTGACTTTCCCCTCAGCAATTGTGTGAACTCGGGTATTGATACGATCGGCGTACTGACGCAATATGAAGCCGGTTCCCTTCACAGCCATATCGGTACGGGAGAGCCTTGGGGGCTCCGCACGGAACAACGCAAAGGCGTAACACTGCTGCCCTCCGGCAGTGAAGGAAGAGACAGCTATACGGGTACGGCAGATGCTATTTATAAAAATATTCCATACATCGATAATCTTAATGCAGAAAATGTGCTTATTTTGTCCGGAGACCATATTTACCATATGGATTACCGGCAAATGCTTGATTATCATCTTGCAAAAAACGCAGAAACGACCATTTCCGTCATGGAAGTTCCATGGGATGAAGCCGGGCGCTTTGGTGTCATGAATGTTGACGATGATCTGAAAATCACGAGTTTTGTCGAGAAGCCCAAGCAACCGGAAAGCAATCTGGCTTCAATGGGTATTTATATCTTCCGCTGGGACTTTCTTAAGGCTCACCTGCTTAAAGACGCGGCGAACAAAAATTCCAGCCATGATTTCGGCAAGGATGTAATTCCCGCCATGCTTCGGAGCGAAGATCCCCTATTCGCATTCCGTTTTAAAGGCTACTGGCGTGACGTGGGCACGGTGGAAAGCCTGTGGGAAGCTCATATGGATCTCCTGCAACGAGACAATGGCTGGAAATTTAACAATGCGAATTGGCCTATGTACAGCCGCTCTCAAGTATCCAAACCAACGGTCATCCGGGCAAAAGGTCCATCCTTAGATGCGGAATGCCTGGTTAGCGAGCATGCCTTCGTGGAAGGCAGCATCCAACGTTCGGTTATTTTCGACAATGTTGAAATCGGCAAAACCGCTGCCGTCAAGAACAGCGTGATTATGCCCGGCGCCCGCATCAGCAAAAATGTATACATCGAAAACGCGATTATTGGAGAAGATGCTCTAATCAGAGAAGGGGCTGTTGTCAAGGGAAGCATGGATCGCATCGCGGTGGTCGGACCACGCGAGACGATTGTCCCCAAACCGCTTATCCTTACCCAGCCTTCCCGGCTGCTACAGGATGTATACGAGAAGGCCGGTACCGGAAGACTTCGGGCCGGGGGTCTGCTCTCGTAAGAACCAGCATCAAACAGGGTTGTTTCTACAGGTAAAGCCTGTGAAACAACCCTTTTTTTGAATTTATCACGTTGCAAAAAAAGCTGCCGCTACTGAAGGATTCGGCGACATCCTTTGGAATCCCGGGGTTATGTAGTACATTATATAATGTTGTGTCTTATTTCATTCCACTCTCTGTCCAGCATAGCCATCTCGATTAAGTTCGCGTAGCGGTCACTGAAACGGGCCGCTTCGAGATGCTCGCCTTCCCGGCGGAATCCGAGAGCTTCATAAGCACGAATCGCGGAAGTGTTGAAATCAAAGACGCCGAGCCCAAGCCTATGCAGGTCCAATGATTCAAATCCGATGCGCATCGCTTCGCCGATCATCCGGCGCACAAAGCCTTTGCCCCGGTATTCCGGATCAAGTATGACCCTGGTAATTCGGGCCGAACCGTTGTCCCGGTCAATGCGGGCCAAACTGAGATGCCCGATAACGGTATCCGTTGCCATATGCACGGCGCTATAGACCATCTGTTCGGACTCAGCGGGATGGTTGGCGCCGTCGAGATATTTTCTCAGCTCATCATCCTGAACCGGAAAGTGGAGCGAAGGCCCCGCCCACTGCTTGAGGAAATCCGCCGAGACGCTCCAGCGTTTCAGATATTCGAAGTCCGCTGCATCAAAATACTGCAACCGAATCGCATCTTTATCGCCTGAAGTCTCCATTTTCTCATACAGATTGACAAGCCGCCCGCCGCCAACATCATTGGTGCCCATATAACGGAACCCCTGGCTCTGATAATACCGGTTCAGCTTTACATTATCCGCGATCGTGTCAAGACGAAGCCCGCTGCGCCCGGAGGCTTTGGCCGTATCGGCGGCGAACTTCAGCAGCTTGCCGCCCAGCCCCGCCCCGCGGAAAGGCATCGCCACTGCCAGCCTGTGCAGATAGGCATAGGACTCGTCATTTCGCCGTCCCCAATACCGGGGGTCCCCAAACTGCAAGGTGAACACACCGGCAGCCTCGCCGTCTTGCATAGCGATATAGACCTCACGCTCGTTAAAGTAATTCAGGATTTCCCCTTCCTTGAACTGCTCCGGTTTCCACTGTGTCAGGCCGTTATCGCGCATCCACTGCGCCGCTTCCCGCAGCAGCTTCAGAACCTCTTCGGCCATTCTGGAATCTGCACGGATCACGGTCAGGCTGCCAAGGGAAGTATGGATATCTCCAGTAATCGGCAAACTCATGCCTTGCCCTCCTCCCGATCATGATTTTCCTCCGGCAAGGGGAGGCTTTCTTGCCCTATCGTCTCCACTGCCGGAGATGGCTCCGCAAGCTGCAGGAACACCGTAACCCGAGTGCCTTTGCCAAGCTCGCTGTCAATTTTCATCGTTCCGCCATGAAGCTCCACCAGCTGCTGTGAAATAGCCAGACCAAGCCCGGTGCCGCCATTAAGCGAATCCACCTGGAAGAAGCGGTCCTTTACCCGGTTCAAGTGATCCTGGCTGATGCCGATCCCGCTGTCCTGAACCACGATTTCGGCCCCTTCATCGTCAGCACGGCGCGCAGAAAGCATTATACTAGAGCCTTCATGCGAGAATTTCACCGCATTGTCTGTCAAATTCAGGAACACCTGCTTTAGCCGATTGCCGTCGCCTCTGACATAAATGCCTTCTTCGGCTTCCAGCACAAGCCTAATGCTCTTTTTCTCGGCTTTGGCCCACAGATTCAGAATAATTTCCTGCAACAGCTCTTTTACAGCTACGGTGCCGATAGAAAGCTTCATTTCATTCTGATGCAGCTTGGAGAAGTCGAGAATCTCCTCAACGAGTCCGATCAGCCGGTCGCTCTCCTTGGAAATAATGCTCATGCCAAGCTTTGTTTCCTCCGGATCATAGCCGCCGGAGACCAGCGTCTCACTCCAGCCCTTGATGCTGGTCAGCGGCGTTCTAAGTTCATGCGAAATGGAGGAGATAAAATCATCCTTGATCTGGTTGCTCCGCACAATCTCCTCGGCCAAGTAATTCAGGGTAGAGGCAAGCTCCCCGATCTCGTAAAGATAATCTCCCTTGATACGCACATTGAATTTGCCTCTGGCCATTTGCGCGGATACTGCCGTAATATTGTTCAGCGGCTGGATAATGGAATTGGCCAGTCCGAAGCTGAAAGCCGCGACGACGGCAAGAACGGCTATGCCAACGGCAACCGAGATAAGAGTGACGTTAAACAAATCGGCGTTCACTCCTTCAACAGAGGTCACATAGCGCAGTACATAAGCGTCGCGGCCGTGGATTTGCAGCACTTTGGAGACGGCCATAACGTTTTCGTTGGTTCCCGGCTGTCTGCCGACCCACCGTCCGATTCCGCCGCCGACCGCCTCCGGAACATCGCTCGTTGTAATCGTCCGGTCAGGCTGAAAGCCCGTCGAGCTTGTGATCATATCGCCTTTCAGCGTAAGCACTTGAAGCTCCGTGTCCTTTAGTTCGAAGCTGCGCAGCAGCTCCTGCAGGGAGATCGGAGAGTCCCTAATAGTGACCCGATAAAAATATTCCGCCTGGTTGATTTGTGTCGTAATCCGGGTATAGATGCTGTCATAGTAATACGTCCGAATTACGATTAGAAAAATGACTTCCACGAGGAGAAGCGCCAAAAAAACTACAAGAATGTAGTGTAAAACAATCTGCCTGCGCATCCCCTTCTTGATCATTGTCCCTGACCTTTCCACTTATAACCGTGCCCCCATACTGTTTGCAGATATTCGGGCTCCGATGGATTATTTTCGATTTTTTGACGCAGTCTGCGGATGTTGACGTCTACGATCTTCGGGTCGCCCATGTACTCCTTGCCCCACACATGATCAAGAAGAACGTCCCGGCTCAGCGGTGTATTCTCTTTTTCAAGGAAAAACTGCACCAGCGAAAATTCGGTCGGCGTAAGTTCAATAGGGTCCCCGCTGCGCTTGAATTGCTTGGAAATGAGATCGAGTGTAAACGGCCCGGAGTGGAAAGATACCTTGGCGGACTGTTCCCGGTGCACATTCACTCTCCGGAGAAGCGATTGGATGCGGGCGATCAGCTCTGTTGGGCTAAAAGGCTTGCTGACATGATCGTCGGCGCCCACGGACAACGCATATACCTTATCCTGCTCCTGCACCTTGGCCGTCAGAAAAATGATGCCGATCCGTTCATTCGTCTCACGGATTCGTCTGCACACTTCGAAACCGTCAATACCCGGCACCATCACGTCAAGCAGCGCGATATCAATATCGGGTACCGTATTCAGCTTGGCGAGAGCTTCATTGCCGTCGCCCGCTTCCAGCACCTCAAACCCGTTGCGTTTCAAGTTGATGACAATAAAACTGCGGATGGATTCTTCATCCTCAAGTATAAGCACCTTACTCAATTGATTCCCTTCCTCTCTGCGGGAACCGTAGTGTTCCCTTTCTTTATTCCGTCTGCATTCTGCTCCAGCTTACCCCGATATCCGATGATTGTGTCCGCATCCTGGCCCCAAAGCTCCCAGCCGTCCCCTTTTACCCGATTCCACTCCTCCGTGGAGAAAAAGGAAATTTCGGCAACCGTCTCGCCAGTGTCGGACATAATAAATTTGAGATATCGATTTTGCACGGATTTCGTATCAACCGTAACCTTGCCATGCCATGCCGGGGGAAAATTCAGTGTAAACCGGTCCGATGGATCACGGTACTGCTGCAGTGCGAAGACCAGCCCTTCCTTTCCATCCCATTTATAGTAAGAATAGAACCAGGGGACGGCATCCGCCTCGAAGTTCTCCCAGCCGGACGGTCTTTCCATCAGGCCGATTTCGATGATGCCGTCTCCGTCGATGTCCCCGCTTGAAATCCGGCGGTCCTTGAAGGTACTGTCGTCTCCGGAAAGAACGACGCGGAAACGGTCATTCTCCATAACGACCATATAGCTGTAGGCGGAATGCGAATTGACTGCCGCGTCGAGAACGATACCTTCTTTGCCTTTCGCCACCTTGCCGACAGCCACGTTGTAGTAGTTATTAATGTAAGGATCGAGATTCTCCAGCCGGTCAAGCTCCTTGAACCCGCCGTTGTACTGATAAGTCGTCAATGTGGAGGATTCGTTCCGCTTGAGCGAAACAACCGTTATGTCATCTATCCCGTCTCCGTTCAAATCATCAATCACATATTTGGTGTAGGGGAGCGTCAGCATCTCTTCCAGCGAAGCACCCGAATAGCTGTACACGACCAGACCTTTCTGCAGCCCTTCTTCTCCCCGGGAATAGCCGCAAATGATTTCCGGTATGCCGTCACCCGTCAAGTCCCTGATTTCGACCGACTCAAGCACGGTGCCGGCGCCGTCAAAGGTCAGCTTCTTGACCCAGGAGCCGCTCTGCTTCTCCAGAATCAGACCGTGAATCTCCACCGTCTCGCCCGGCGTTTCATAGAAGACCAGTGTTTCCGGAACTCCGTCCCCGTTGAGATCCTCTGTACGGATGGAGCTGTCGTCGTCGTTGTTCGGACGAATCAGCTTCAGTGTGCTTATGGCGGCCATCAGCGTCGCCTTATCCTCTGAAAGCCTTGGCGACTTCATCCTGGATACAGGGTCGCTGATAAAGCTGCACCCCGATAGCAGTGAGAGCGCCAAGATCCCGGCGCCAATCCGCCGTAAAGCCGGAATGGTGAAGGTGCGGCGCAAGTCCGAAACACCGGCTGAGGAACACCGCGAACGAGAACGAGGGCGCCGCAGACTTTGTATTATCAACTGGATCACTCATTTCATTCATCAGAATTCTATAATTTTCGGCCCTATAACAATCCGGCCCGCTCCTGCGAGGTAAGACGGCGGCCGGTAACATCATGCTTGATGATTCCGTTGTTCAGCACCCAAAGGCGCGTAGCGTAGCGCTCGGCAAGCTCAAGCGGCATGACGGCAATAACCGTAAGGCCGTTCTCCTTGCATAGTTCCCGCAGCGTCTCCATAATGTTCTGCGCCGACTTCGGGTCAAGCCCCGTCACCGGCTCATGGCAAGAATGACCTTGGCTCCGTGGACGAGCGCCCGGGCGATGGCAACGCGCTGGCGCTCCCCGCCGCTGAGCTGGCCTGTCTGCATCTTGGCCTTGTCCAGCAGGCCGATCCGCTCCAGTTCGTCCATGGCTCCCATGTAATCGTCGGAACGCACCATTCCTGTCAGTCTCCGCCATAGAGGGGTCTGGGCTGATTGGCCAATCAGCACGTTCTTTAAAGCGGTGCGGGTTGGATTCAGCTGAGCATTCTGCTCCAGGAACGCCCATTCGCGGCGAATTTTCGCTCTACCGCCAAGGCCGCCCTTTAGAATATCGGTGCCGTTCACCCGGAAATTTCCTTTATCCCACTTGTCGCGCAGAGCCAAGCACCGCAGCAGCGTCGTCTTGCCGCTCCCGCTTGCGCCGAGCAGTCCGATCAGTTCTCCGGATTCCATTCGAAAGCCTATGTCTCTCAGTACCGGCGTCTGCTCCGGTCCGAGCGTCTTGGCTAAATGCTCCACGATAATCATGAATCAGTCTCTCCTGTCCGCCAGTTCTACTTCATAATATAGTGTACTTGAAAAGCAAGAACAAATTCCATGCGATCACTCGTTCCCTTATCTTAACTCAAAAATCGCATTTTGGCGAGAATAATAACCCACGCATCAAAGCAAAGGAGCCGATATGCCGATATATAGTACAGCTCCATTAAGGACGTTTAGCAGAGAATTGCTGTCAAGGCACGGATGATATTCTCCTGATATTTCTAGTATAATAAGAAACAACATTATAGTGGACAACCCCAAACCAAACAAGAGATAATCAGAAGTGAGTGATTTTCTGGGAGGACTGCATGTTTCATGGACTATGAATTGAAAATTGACGTGTCGCCCGTATATGAACTGGTGGACAGTTTCATGCTATATGTAACGCGAAAATGGATTTCCAATCTGGATATCGGACCCGAATGGGTGCGCGACATCGACGGGCGGATTCCCCCTCAAAAGGTGTCGGCGCTGCTGCAGGCCGCGGAATGGCCGTTCGAAGACTACGACGTTCTGTACTGCTGGGCTTACACCCACGGTCCGTCTGCCAAAGTGCAGCTGTTCCTTGAAGATATGGAATCGGCTACCGTGGAGGAGTGGTTTGAACTCGCGGCCCCCTACGTTCCCGGATTCACGCTGGAAGAGTGCCGCCGAATCAAAGATGGCTATGGACCGCTGCTGCGGCTCTGGCATGAGCAGTACTTCCGGTATGTCGAGCCCAAGATGCTTCCTCTGCTTATAGAAGATGCTTCCGAGAAAAAGCTGCTGCAGAATAAGATGGAACCTGGAGCGCTGATCGAGTATGCCTCGGGCGGAATTGTGATCGAGGACATCCCCGAGTTGGAGACGATCGTGCTTCTGCCGACGGTGCATCACCGGCCGATCAACACGTACTGTTTTTATAAAAAGCTGATGCTTGTACAGTATCCCGTTGACGTCCCGGTAGACAATGAAGATGAGCCGCCCACCCTGCTCCTCCGGA
>NZ_ASSD01000649.1 GCF_000520715.1 Paenibacillus zanthoxyli JH29 | reverse complement strand
CGGCTTGCCCAGACGAGCCTCCAGCACACGTTCGATAACCTGCTTGTTGACGGGCTTCTCCGTTGTTTCCCGGTGTATCGTATTCTTAAACGCCACGAGCACTGCGTCGTCGGTCATTGATACGGGTTCGCCGTCGACAAACCAGGCGTGAACCGTTACCTTCTCTTCCTTAACCGCCTGAAGCACCTGACTCCATTGTTTATATGCGTTCGCAAAATCCCCGCTGTCCTTGCCTGCTATGAATTTATCCATTTGCGGCGGAAGCTTGGAGGTGGAGGATACGCGCGGAGCAGCGGAAGAACGGCCGCCCGCCGGCTTCGAAGCAGCGCTGTCCCGGCCATTTCCAGGCACACCGCCGGACTGAAGCGCTTGCTCCAGCCTCTTCTCCAGAGCGGCAATTTGCCGCTTAAGCACATCAAGCTCCCCATGATCAACCGGCGCGGCACCGCCATTAATATGTGCCTGCACTCCGGTGCTGCTCTCCTTCTCCTGCGGACTGCAGAGCTTCATAAGCGCCACCTCAAACAACGTCTGTGGATGCGTGGCATATTTCATCTCGCCTAAATAACGGTTCAGCGTGTCTACAATGTCGAACAGCCGCTCACGCGAGAAGGCCGCAGCCATATCCTGGAATTCCGCCGGATTCAGCACCCGGTCGGTCAGCCCGGCCGAACCCGGCACCATTTTGATCATGAGCAGATCGCGGAAGTAATACAGCAAATTTTCGAGACATTTGTCGGCGCTCTTCCCCTCATGCATCAACTGCTCGACCAATTCAAGCAGCCCACCCATATCGCTCTCCAAAATGGCTTTGGCCAAGCTGGCAAATTGCTCCGCCGGTATACCGCCGGTCATCCCGAGCACCTGCTGATAGGTTACATGTCCTTCGGTAAAGGAAGAGATTTGATCCAGGACGCTGAGCGCATCGCGCATCCCTCCGTCCGACAGGCGAGCAATATACTGCAGCGCCTCATCCTCGGCGGATATGCCCTCCTTCTCGCAAATAACCTTCAGCCGATTTGTCTGTTCCTCAAGCGAAACTCTGCGAAAATCAAAGCGCTGACAGCGTGATATAATCGTCGCTGGCAGCTTATGAGGCTCTGTTGTCGCCAAAATGAACATGACATGCGCAGGCGGCTCCTCCAGCGTCTTCAGAAGGGCATTAAACGCCTCCGTAGTCAGCATATGCACTTCGTCAATAATATACACTTTACGCCGCACCTCGGTAGGAGCGTACTTCACTTTATCCCGGAGATCGCGGATTTCCTCCACGCCCCGGTTGGACGCAGCGTCGATTTCCTGCACATCCATCACCGCGCCCGAAGCAATCCGCAAGCAGGAAGGACATTCATTGCACGGTTCCGGTCCCGGGCCCCGCTCGCAATTGACCGCTTTGGCCAATACTTTGGCGGCAGTCGTCTTTCCGGTACCCCGAGGGCCGCTGAACAGATAGGCGTGTGAAACCCGCTGTTCGCGAATCGCGTTCTGAAGCGTCTGGATAATGTGCTGTTGTCCGACCATGTCCTGGAACGCCTGAGGCCGCCAGGCACGGTACAACGCGATGTGTTCCAATTAAGCATTACCCTCTTTCAACCGCCGCTTCCCGGGCGTTTATCGCTTCATTATTATACTATATTCTCCGCCTTAAGACCAAAAACAAAAAGCATCTTCGCTTATCGCAAAGATGCTTGATATGTTCATAATTTAAACCGCGCACCTGTTATTGATGACTGCGATCCGAGCGGCAACCCTACGCGGCTGCTCGGGCTAGGCTGCCCTCCGGCACAAAAGCAAACTTGCTTATGGCTGCTTCCTTCCGGACCTGACCAGGTTCACAAGCGCTCATTGCGGAGGACCCAACCGTCAACACAGCGCGTAGGGACCAAACCTCACATCGACAGCACCTCTAACAGGAATTCAACCTCGCTATAGCGGATTGCGAGTTACAGGGCACCGCTACCTCCCCGTCTAGCACGGCGAAGATAAGTATAGCCTACGCCAAAGCAAAAATCAACTGGATAAGAAAACCGGCTTCGTCATCCTTATAGGTCCGCAGCTTTCAGGTCTTCATTAAGAAAAAAATAAAGCCCTCCGCCATAAGACGAGGCCACTGAAAAACCTGGCTTTTACAAAGAGCTGAGAAAGAACCCATCAAAAAAGACGATATTCATTCACGTATTTCCGAATGAAATGTCGTCTTTTGCTTGCTGTCGAAGGAGGAGATGAGCCTTACTGCTCCATCAGCTTCAAGATTCGTTTCAGATTCACTACAAAGATCGCCATCGCTCCTTGTATTTCCATGCCAACCAGACCCGAGGAGGATGCAACATCATACCCGTGTCTATGCTTAAGTTCACTGTTCTTGGCCTCAATTTTGTACCGTTCTTTGGCCTTAGCCTTAAACCCTTCGCTTTCCTGAAATGCAGCCTGCGCCAGATGTTCATCGCACTTTATGCTTACCGAATAGGTTTTGCTTTTTGCCCCTTCCTTGTAGCACCCTTCCCGAACCGGGCAAATCTTGCATTTGTTCACATCGAAATAATACGTATCCACCTGGTTTTTGCCCTTCCCTTTCTTTCCTTGGCGCGCCCGGCGCTTCGCCAGATGTCCGGCCTTACAGACATACATCCCTGCATCTTTGTTAAACTCAAATTCGTCTTCTTTCTTCCGGTTGCCTTGGGTAATGAGCGGATTTAGTTTGGATACGAGTTCGATTTCATTTTGTTCGCTGTACGCCAGATTGTCTTTCTCCGAGTAGGCGGTATCCCCAATCACCGTCTCCACGGTCATCCCCGCCGCTTTGCTTTTTTCTATCAACGTCTTTAGCTGCTTGCCGTCGGGTTGTTCGCCGGTAGTAATCGTGGCGGCTGTAATGATTCGCTCCTCGCTTATCGCAAGATGAGTCTTGTACCCGAAAAAAGAGGAGTCTGCACTTTTGTGGCCGACTTTGGCGTCCGGATCCACGGAAGTTTGCAAATGCTCCAGGTCATCGGTAATGGTTTCTTTTAGCAGGTTGAGCGGTTCCCTCACCTTGGGCAATTCGGTAAAACGTCCGTCCTCTTCAATCACCGCGACCAACTGCTCGCAATAACGAATTTCATCCGGAATGACATTCGTGACCGGTTTGCACGGAAAGACGTTTTTCATCGACTCATCCAGGGTGTAGATCGCTTTTCTCAACATTTTGGAGCGCTCTCGCAGCACCTCTTGCGGCGTCTTTTGGGTATAGCGTGCCTTCGTGTGGGTGGCGTCCACAATAATGGATGTGCTGCGGATGACGCCTTTTTCAATGGCAATTTCCACCGTTTTTCCGATGAGCAGATCTAGCAGCTTCATATCTTTAAGCCGCAATTTGCGGAACTTGGTAAGCAGGCTGGGCTCGATCACTTCTTCCTCGGGAGCCATATGCAGAAAGAACTTGAACGCCAAATCCGTTTTCGAACGCTCGACTAAATCGACATCGGATAAGTCAAACATCGATTTGAGCAGCAAATACTTAAACATCCGGACCGGGTCCTGCGCAGTGCGTCCGTTGTCGTGGCAATAGCTCTCCTGAAGCTCCTCGTAGACAAAGCTAAAGTCCACCAGTTCGTCCATTTTCCGCAACATGTGATCTGGAGGAACCAAGATGTTGTAGAGTTCAATATATGGACTCAAGATAAAGCTCTGCTGTTTCGGAAGCATCAGGTCCACCAGCCTTTCATTGGATGCTTTCAGTATACCGAAAAAAAGAGACAGTTTCCTCAAATTAATGAGTAACTGTCTCTTTCTTTGACTGGATGACTTTTTCAGTGGCCGCCATAAGACGGAGGGCTTTCTACCGATCATTGCCGACCAGCGGCAAACCGGATTAGATTCCGTATTTCTTCTTGAATCTGTCGACGCGGCCGCCGGCATCCAAGAACTTCTGCTTGCCAGTAAAGAACGGATGGCATGCGGAGCAAATTTCGACACGCAGTTCCTGTTTTACAGAACCAGCTTCGAACGTGTTGCCGCAGGCACAAGTTACGGTTACGACATTATATTTCGGTTGAATTGCAGTTTGCATTTAAATTTCACCTCTTTTGCCCTGAGCCTCAGGCGGACCCAGAGTTAATATAAGACACATAGATACAGTTTATCACGAACATAGCTTGGAAGCAATAGATTTCCCTTTGAATTAAATACTACGGCTTTGTGGCGAAACCCGAGCAACGGCTTTCTTGGACCTGGCCTCCCCAGCCGGAGGAACATGCGTATACGAGCCGATAACCACTTCCGGCAGTTCCTCACGAAAGATATCAAGCATGGTCTTCATTCCCAGGATCTCGCCTCGGGCCGGCGGAATCAGCTCAAGATAGCTCTCCGGGTCAATATTAAGATTGCGCATCTGGATGAGCTTGAGGCCGGTACGCCTCACAAATTCCACCATCGCTTCAACCTCTTCCTCCCGGTCGGTGACCCCCGGAAATACCAGATAGTTGATGGAAGCGTAAACACCCTGCGACGCCGCATACTTTAGCGATTTCTCCACATTGGCCAGCGTGTAGCCCCGAGGCTTGTAATAGGCGTTGTAATGATCATCCAGCGCGCTGATGGTGCTAACGCGCATCAAATCGAGTCCGGCGTCGACAATTCCCCGGATATGATCGCTGAGGCCAGCGTTCGTATTAATATTGATATAACCCATATCGGTAACGGACCGGACTTCACGAATGGCTTCAATAATCAGCTTCGCCTGTGTAGAGGGTTCTCCCTCGCAGCCCTGGCCGAAGCTGATAATGGATTCCGGCGTCTTCAAATGCTCCAGCATAACTTCCACAATTTCTTCTACCCTCGGCCGGAAATTCATCCGCGTCTGCGGCGAGACAAAGCCGCTGTCATCCGGCTGTTCGGAAATGCAGCCGAAACAACCCGCATTGCACGAATAGGATACCGGAACGCCCCCCTCCCAACGGTTCAGAAACGTATTGGATGAGGTCAGACATTCATAGCCGAGCGCACAATTGGAGAGATGCCCATACAGGCGGTTCTCCGGATATTTGCTAGTCAGGCTGTTCACCCCGCTGCGCACCGCATCGCGGTCGCAGTTGAGCGGATTCCATTTGTAAGGATCATCGGTCTGTTCGGCGGCCACGTAGAAGCCTCCGTCTTTCCACACGACAGCTGAATAACCGAACAGCGGCAGCTTGTACGATTTATCCGTCTTGACATATCCCGGCACACAGAGACGGGTAAAGCCCTGCGGAAGCAGCGCTCCTACCGCATGCGAGCCTTCCGGCAGCGGCAGCATTTCACCGGTAGACGGATTCATCCCGACGGCTCTCGTATTCGGCAGTAGAGAAAGCGTTGCCCCTTCAGGCAGCGGAATTAATTCTTCCTCCAGCAGTTCGACAATCATATCCCCGCTGCGGGCCAACCCGTGCAGCTTAGGATGATCGTATACGTTTCCTTGCCCGTCGGCATATACCAGATGCATAGTATTCTCCTCTTGAACTTATTTCTTAGGTGGTAGTCGTTACGGAAGCGGTCTTGGTGCGTATCGGACGCCGAGCGGAAGCCCCGCTGTTCGATGTGCCTCCGCTGCTTGCGGTAGCG
>NZ_ASSD01000648.1 GCF_000520715.1 Paenibacillus zanthoxyli JH29 | reverse complement strand
GCACGGGGGTAACACCGGCTTTGGCGGCTTCCGCTCCCGTCTGCGGGACGGGCGATCACGGGCTGCTGAAGGAGCTTCAGCAAAAGCATATGAGCGCTGACAGCTCGCCGCTTTCCTTTGCCGATATCCAGTTTCTTAGCGCAACCACCGGCCGCGCGGCGGGGAACGGTTTTATGATTGGCACGTCGGATGGCGGCTGCACGTTCCAGACGATTTATGAGGGCCAATGGTCGTTTCGGACAATCGAATTTCCTGACAACGTATACGGCTGGGCGCTTGCGTCCGTCCAGGAAGGACAGCCGGTCTATTTGATCCGGACGGCGGACGGCGGCTCGCATTGGAAGCGGCTGTCGAATGGGCCTGTATCCTTCACGAAGGTTCAGTTTACGGACCGGGG
>NZ_ASSD01000647.1 GCF_000520715.1 Paenibacillus zanthoxyli JH29 | reverse complement strand
TGTTCTCGGCGCTGCTGTCGGCTTATTACGTGCTGCTGCACAAATGCAGCCGCCAGGACGATGTGGTCGTCGGGACGGTGTTCGCCGGCCGGCATTACAGTCAGGAGCTGAGCCGGGCGGCAGGCTTCTTCGTGAACACGGTGGCGATCCGGGCCGAGGTCGACGGGGAAGGGGCCTGGGAGGACCTTATGAAGACCGTGCACAGGAAAGTGGACGAGGCGTATTATATGCAGGACTACCCGTTCGAGCGGCTGGTGCGCAAGCTGAATCCGGATCGGCAGCACAGCCGGAATCCGCTCTTCCGGGTGATGTTCAACATGGTGACGGAAGGGAAAGAAGAAGGCGGATTTGCGGGCCTTGCGGAGACGTGGC
>NZ_ASSD01000646.1 GCF_000520715.1 Paenibacillus zanthoxyli JH29 | reverse complement strand
CTCCCAGCGGCCTCCATAATGGCTTCGGCCGGAAGCTCCCGTAAGCAGGCTGCGTTCGCCCGGTCTATGCCCAGCTCGGCGAGCAGCGCTAAGGCAACTGCCTCGCCCTGCTCGGGACGAAACGCCTGGGATGGGCCGCTCTGCATAATCGCTCCCGCAAGCAGGCCGCGGGCGGCCGGCATCGCCAGCAGCGCGGCGATGCTCATGCTTCCCGCCGACTCGCCGAATACCGTTACCCGCTGCGGGTCGCCGCCAAAACCGGCAATATTGCCGCGAATCCATTCCAGCGCGGCGATCTGATCCAGCAGCCCTGCATTAGATGAATTGCCATTGCCCAGTGGGGCCAGATGAAGAAATCCGAACGGCCCCAGACGGTAATTGACCGATACGACAACCACATTTCCGCTGAGGGCAAGAGCAGCTCCATCGAACAGCGGCTGGCTGCCCGCTCCGGTCAGGAACGTCCCGCCGTGAATCCAGACCATAACCGGCAGAGCCTCCGCCCCGGCGGGCGCCCATACATTCAGGTACAGGCAGTCCTCATCGTAGACCGGCGCTTCTTCGGGAAAGCGGGTGCCTTTCCGGTCAGGCGGCTGGTAACATACAGAGCCATAGGCGAAGCAGTCCCGCACCCCGTTCCAGCTTGCCGGAGGCTCAGGCGCCCTGAAACGCCGTTCCCCGGCGGGAGGAGCGGCGAAAGGAATACCGCGCCAGATGTTAATGCCATGATCTTGTATGCCCCGTACTTTTCCGTACATCGTTGCG
>NZ_ASSD01000645.1 GCF_000520715.1 Paenibacillus zanthoxyli JH29 | reverse complement strand
CGCCCCAGCCGTACTGGCCGCGGCCCGGCGTGAAGCGCCCGGTCTTAAGCTACACTGGAACGCGGAGATGACGTCCACTAATTTCGTGACGGCCAATTATTGGGGACGCAAGGGCGCTTCCCGCGCAGTTCTGGCCCGGGAATTGAATATGGACGAGATCACGGAAATGGTGCCGAAGCTTGAAATCGAGGCCCAGGTCCAAGTGCATGGAATGACCAATATTTATCACTCCAAGCGTAAGCTGGTGGAGAGTTATATGGCTCACCAGGGGCGGCCGGTAGATGGAGGAAGCCTGGGCAAAGAACGCGGTCTGTTCTTGGTCGAGGCGGAGCGTCCCGATGAGAAGTTCCCGATCTATGAAGATGTGAACGGCACCCATATCATGAGCTCGGATGATTTTTGCATCCTGGAAGACCTGCATATACTGATGGAAGCGGGGGTTCACAGCTTCAAAATTGAAGGGCTGCTCAAGCCGACTGCCTATAATGTTGCGGCAGTTAAGGCTTACCGCCGGGCGATCGACGCGTATGCCGCAGACCCTGCGGGGTACGAGTTTCAAGAGGAGTGGCTGGATACTGTGCGGGCGCTGCAGGACCCGGAGCGGGAGCTGACTTTTGGTTTCTTTTATAAAGAGCAGGTTTATTGATTGGAATGAAATTCTTTCTTAAATGAAGAGGAGGGGAGAAAAGGTATGAACACTGTGGCCAAGGCGCAATTTAAAGGCAAGCGTTACCGCTTGGACAAACCGGAGCTCCTGGCTCCGGCTGGCAATCTGGAAAAATTGAAATTCGCCGTGCATTATGGCGCGGATGCGGTATATATCGGCGGGCAGAAATACGGCCTGCGCTCGAATGCGGACAACTTCAGCTTCGAGGAAATGCGCGAAGGCGTAGAATTCGCCAAGAAATACGGCGCCAAGGTATTTGTGGCGACCAATATTTACGCTCATAACGAAGATATCGCCGGGATCGAGGAGTACCTGCGCAATCTGTACGAGGTCGGCATCGCCGCAATCATTGTGGCGGACCCTGCGATTGTGGATATCGCCCTGCGGACCGTCCCGGGTCTTGAGGTGCACCTCAGCACCCAGCAGTCAACGCTGAATTGGCAGGCCGTGGCCTTCTGGAAGGAAGAGGGGCTGCCTCGCGTCGTGCTGGGCCGCGAAACGAGTCTTCAGGAGATCGCCGAGATCAAGGAGCATGTCGATATCGAAATCGAGGCTTTTATCCATGGAGCGATGTGCTCTTCGTATTCCGGCCGCTGCGTGCTGTCCAACCACTTTACGGACCGTGACTCGAACCGTGGGGGATGCTGCCAGTCATGCCGTTGGAAGTATGATTTATTCGAGGATGCCCGTCCAGGGGAAGTCTGGGTCTCCGAGGAGCAGAGCGCCGGACAGTCTCCGCAGCGTCTGCAGCCTGGCATTAAGCAGCTGCCGCTGCATCAGCCGGAGGACAATCCATTCTCGATGGGTGCCAAGGATCTCTGTATGCTGGAGAGCATTCCCGACTTGATCGAGGCCGGCATAGACAGCTTTAAAATCGAGGGACGGATGAAGTCGATCCACTATGTTGCTACCGTGGTTAATGCTTACCGCAAAGCAATCGACGCTTACATGGCCGATCCCGAGCATTACGAGCTGAAGCAGGAATGGCTGGATGAGCTGAACAAAGCGGCTAATCGTCCGCTGAATACGGGCTTTTTCTACGACACGCCGGATCATGAGGATCATATTTATGAGCCGGAAGAAAAAGCCGCGCCGTATGATTTTGCCGGCCTCGTGCTGGACTATGACGCAGAGACGGGGATGGCGCTGATTCAGCAGCGCAATCACTTCAAACCCGGTCAAGAGGTGGAGTTCTTCGGACCGGACCGCCTGCCGTTCAAGCAGATTGTGGGCGAGCTTCAGGATGAACAGGGCGTTCCACTCGATGCGGCCCGTCATCCCTTGCAGCATATTCGGATGAAGGTTGACCAGCCGGTGGCTTATTTTGACATGATGCGGAAAAAGAAATAAGCTTTGGCCGCGTTTATAAGGTAGAAGTCGGGCGTGTTCCTGGGATCAGGGGCACCGCCCGTTTTTTTTACCGCTGTATAGGTATTAGGACTAAAGACATAAAAAATTTGGAACAAGTATAAGATATTTCCGCCAGTCCGCCGATATAAAAGATATCGCTTACATAACGTTTTGCAAATTCATCAGGCAGGTGATCTGAATGGAAGCTCCTAATCGGGAGAGAAAGAGAAATGGGCGTAAAGAACGGTTAAAATTAGATCAGACAGGCAGCAGCGAATCCGTGCGGCACAGGACGGAGTCAGCGAATAGGGACTTGAAACAATGGCTGCATAGAACCTTGCGGCAATTCAAAAAAGTAAATCCCGCTAAATCGGTCGGGGTAAAGCTGTTTCTGATTTTTTTATCGTCCATCGTCGTCGTGGTGCTGGGTCTGGGACTGATGTCTTATACCAAGGCCAGAGAGACCATTAAGGATAACGTATCCGAAGCCAACCGCCAGACGATTATTCAAAATGCCCAGAAGCTTGATATTATTTTGAATCAGTATGAGACGCTCGCATTACAGGTGTTCTTCGATCCGCAAATTCAGGAGCAGCTTACCACTCTTGAAAACGCTTCATCTAATTATGAGCAGTTTGTGGCCAATGATGATATCGGGAAAAAGCTGAGTAATCAGACGACCTCGGACTCCAATATTGTAAGCTTTTCCCTGATTCCGGAGAATGAAAAGCTGCAGATTATCTCAAGCGGAAATCGCGATCTGGTCAAGAACGACATACGGGCAGCGGACTGGTATAAGCAAGCGGTTGCCAATACCGACAGCTATCAACCGTGGTTTGCCAAAGAATCCGCCAGCCAGCAGTTTTACTGGTTCCCGATGAGTGCCGGCGTGAAGGGCAGCACCAATGTCGCTGTCGCCCGAAGCATCAAGGATATGAACGGCCAGGCGGGTTACGTTATTCTGATCGAGCTTAAAAAGGATTTGTTTGAAGACGCTTTCCAAAGCGTCAAGCTGGGGGACGGCTCACATGTTCAGCTTGTTTCTCCGGAAGGGACCGTTATTGCATCCTCGGTCAAAGAGGAGGACGGAAAAGCGTCGCAGTACACTTTTATCAAGGACAGCAAAGCTAATAATAACAGCATAGAGGCGGAAGACGCTTCCAGTAATGATCTGTTAGCCGTCTTTAGCTCGCTTGCGAAGGCCGACTGGAAGCTTGCGGGCATCATTCCGACCAACGAGCTTGTGAAGGACGCGAAGCCGATCCTCTTTACTACTTATCTCGCCGCCGGTGCGGCCGCTCTGCTGGCGCTGCTGCTTGGCGTGTGGATGGTACGCATGATTGCCCGCCCGCTCGCGCGGCTTAAGGATCTGATGGGCTTAGGCGCCAAGGGAGACTTGACGGTGCGGACACCCTATACTTCCTCGGATGAGATCGGCCAGCTGTCGGCTTCTTTTAATCTGATGATGGAACGCATTACGGAGCTGGTCTCCCAGACAACGGAAACGGCCCGTGAGGTACTGGAGACGGCAGGCGAGCTAGGGGAAGCATCACGCAAGACGGCGGATTCGGCCAGGGACATTGCGGTCGCTACCGAAGAAATCGCGGAAGGCGCCGGCAGCTTGGCCATAGAAGCGGAAAAAGGCAATGAAATCACCTCTGTATTGTCGCGCCAGATGGAGCACGTCATTCTTGCCAACAAGGAAATGGATACAGCGGCCCGGATCGTGGGCGAGTCGAGCGGCAGGGGTGCGGAGCAGCTTGAAGAGCTGATGAAGCAGACCGGCCGCACCGGGGAAATGACCAAAGCGCTCGTGGAGAAAGTGGATAATCTGAAGGAAACCGCCTTGTCCGTGTTGAAGGTGCTCGATGTCATGAAAAATATTACGCAGCAGACGAATATTTTATCGCTTAACGCAACGATAGAAGCGGCGCGGGCCGGAGAGGCCGGACGGGGCTTCATGGTGGTAGCTGACGAGATTCGCGGACTGGCGGATCAGACCCGGGAATCCATCGCTTTGGTAGCGGGCATCACCGACAAGATCATGAACGAAATGAATGAGACCGTGAACGTGCTTACCGAAGTGACACCGCTATTCGCCGAGCAGATGAGCTCTGTGAAGAGCACCGAAGAAATCTTTGTATCGGTTCGCGGGCAAATGGACAGCTTTGTGTCCAGTCTGCAATCGGTCACAGAGTCGATCGACAGCCTGAAGGATGCGCAGATTGAGCTGTCGGAGGCGATGGGCAATGTCAGCGCCGTAGCGGAGGAATCGTCCGCGACTTCGGAAGAGGTGGCTTCGCTCAGCAGCGAGCAGCAGAACGTGAGCGATCAGCTCGTAACGCTGTCGGCCAACCTGGAAAGCGTCTCCGGCAATCTGAAAGACAAGCTGGCGCTGTTCAAGATATAAATAGTCGATCAGGAAGAGCCTTTCGCAGCCGCGAAAGGCTCTTTTACATATATCATCCGCAATTTGCGCATCTTATTTCGCGTACTGGGCATAATAGGAAAAATTTCGGTCCGGAGGCAGAAGGATGCAGAATAAACGTCATCAGCGTAACAAACGAATGGTTGGCGCCATCTATTTTCTAGCCGCCGCTTTTGCTCTGCTTGCGCTGCGGCTCGCCTGGCTGCAGTTCGTTATGAGCGGACGCCAGGTTCCAGGAGGGCAGTACCCTCTTGCCCAAATGTCGCAGATTCAGAGCGAACGGGAGATTGTGCTCGATACCGGGCGGGGGCGGCTGTATGACCGACATGGTCTGCCGCTGGCAGGAGAAACGGTGTGGACGGCGGCTTTTTTTCCGCAGGAGGGTGGACAGTCAAGGACGGATGGAGGCGGGGATACCGCTTCACTTCGCCGTCTGGCGAAGGTCCTCGGCGTACCTTATGAACAGCTTAGGGCAAAAAGAGAGAGGCTGGCACAGCCTTTCCTGTGGCCCGCAAAGTCCGGCGGGGGGCCGCTTGCGCTTTCGCAGCAGCAGGCAGACGAAATCAGCAGGCTTGGCGTTGACGGCGTACGGGTTATGCCGTTTGCTCACAGGCCGGGCGGCAGCCTTACAGGGCGGCAGTGGCTCGGCCATTTGTCCGAAGCTGTACCGAAGAAACCGGCAGGAGAGGAAGGCGATGAGGAAGCGTTCGCCAAAAAGAATAACCCTTCGGATCTCCGGGTGCCGCTGAAGGGAATGACCGGACTTGAGAAGACGCTGGAGCCCCTGCTGCGCGGGATCGGACATACCGAGGTATATGCCAGAGTTGACGCGCAGGGCAAGCGTCTTCCAGGCACCGGGCTGACGGTGCGGACACCGTCCAATCCTTATTATCCGCTGTCGATCCGCACGACCATCGACCGCCGTCTTCAGGAAGGCATCGAGAAGCTAGTGCAGGGGGACGGGGTGAAGGAAGGCGCAGTCGTCGTGCTGGACGCGGAATCCGCCGATGTAACGGCGATGGTGTCGCTGCCGTTCTACAACCCGGAGGACATTTCTCCGCAGGGCGGAGAATGGAACAACCGGGCGCTGCAAGCGGCTGCGCCCGGCTCCATCTTCAAGATCGTCACCGCCGCCGCCGCGCTGGAAGCCGGTGTGACTTCGCCCGGCGAGGTGTTCCACTGCCACGGAGCCTACGGCAGATACGGACTGTCCTGCCATAAGGAGGCCGGGCATGGCGCACTGACGCTGGAACAGGGCTTCGCCTTGTCCTGCAACACCGTGTTCGCCTCGCTTGCGGAGAAGCTGA
>NZ_ASSD01000644.1 GCF_000520715.1 Paenibacillus zanthoxyli JH29 | reverse complement strand
CGGCGGCCCGCCGACACCATCATCGGTGTTGAGCCCGGCGATGATATGCGCGGCAAGGCTCTGGAGAAATGGAACGCGCTGGGCAGTCCGGCAAGCATATCGTTTGTCTCCGGCTATTCCAATGCTCTGGAACTGTCTTCCGCCTCTGCCGATATTGTCACCTGCTCCCAATCCTTCCACTGGATGGAGCCCGTGAGCACGCTGAAGGAGGTCTCGCGGGTGCTGAGACCGGGCGGAATCTTCGCCGCCTACGACTGTGACTGGCCCCCGGTGCTCGAGCCGAATATCGAAACCCGCTACAATGAACTGATCGAACAGGCCGATGTCATCATCAGCCGCCGGGTACCGGCAGAGGACAGGGCCGTCAAATGGGGCAAGGAAGGCCATCTTAGCCGCATCAAAGCGAGCAAGGAATTCTCCTTCACCCGCGAAATCGCCTTCCACAACATAGAGCACTGCAGCGCGGAGCGGTATGTCGGCCTTACACTCAGCCAGGGCAGTCTTCAAACCGTGCTGCGGCTCGGCGGAGGCGAGCTGGATGAAGAGATTGCCGATTACCGGGAGACGGTGGAACGCTATTTTTACGGCCGTACGCTGGAGACGCTGTTCAGCTACCACGTGAGACTGGGGATCAAGTGAGGGACACATGTTTAAAAAAAGCCTCCGGAATACGCGTCACCCGCGTCCCGGAGGCTTTTGTTCTCAATCGCCTAATCGTTATTCATCTTAAACTTCAGAAACAGCTCATTATAGTGCGCAAGCATGCGCTTGCCGAGATTGCCGTACACCTCAAGCTTGTCGGTGATTGCTTTAGGCGGGTAAAATCGTTCATCCCCGGAAATATCCTCCGGCAGCAGCGCCAGCGCGTCCTTGTTCGGCGTGGAGTAGCCGACATACTCGGTGTTCTGGGCGGCCACTTCCGGCCGAAGCATGAAATTAATGAACTTATACGCCCCCTCCACATTGGCCGCCGAACGCGGAATGACGAGATTGTCCGCCCACACGTTCGAGCCTTCCTCCGGCACGACATAATTCAGCTTGTCGTTCTCGTCCATAATCTCTGCGGCATCTCCTGACCAGACGAGGCCGACGGCGGCCTCCTCATTCGCCAGCAGCATTTTGATTTCATCGCCGACAATCGCTTTGACATTGGGCGACAGGGCGTTCAGCTTCTTCAGCGCCTCCTGCAAATGCTCCTCGCTGGTGTCGTTCAGGGAATAATGCAGGCTGTTGAGCGACATCCCCATCACTTCCCGCGCTCCGTCCAGCAGCAGGATATTATTTTTCAGCCGGCTGTCCCACAGGTCATTCCAGCTCTTGAAGGTTAATCCGTGAGTCAGCCCGGGATTATAGACAATGCCGACCGTTCCCCAGAAGTACGGAACCGAGTAGCGGTTGCCTTCGTCAAACGACAGGTTCATGAACCTGGGGTCGATATGGGACAGATTCGGCAGCTTGCTGTGGTCGAGGGGGAGCAGCAGGTTTTCCTCTTTCATTTTGGCGATCGCGTAATCGGAAGGAACCACAAGGTCGAAGTTCGTGCCTCCCTGCTCGATCTTCGTCAGCATCGCCTCGTTGGAATCAAAGGTCTGGTAAATGACCGTAATGCCCGTTTCCTTCTGGAACTGCGTCAGCAGCTCGGGATCGATATAGTCGCCCCAGTTATAAATGGTCAGCGTATTGCCGCCGGAGTAGCCTTCGCTTTTGTTCATCCAGGACCCAAGGTACATCAGGGCAAAGGCCGCGATCATTACCGCCACAAAAGCGTTCACAAGCTGCTTCATCTAGGCACCCCCGCTTCGGCCGTCAGTTCCGCTGAGGGCTTCTTGGCTTTTTTGACCGTCAGGAAGTAGTAGCCAACGACCAGCAGCACAGTGAACAGAAAGATCAACGTGGACAGCGCGTTAATCGACAGCGACACGCCCTGCCGTGCCCGCGAATAGATTTCCACGGAGAGGGTCGAATAACCGTTGCCCGTTACGAAGAACGTTACCGCGAAATCGTCCAGCGAATAGGTGAGCGCCATGAAAAATCCGCTAAAAATGCCCGGCCGGATGACCGGCAGAATGACCTTCGTCAGCACATCCCTGCGGGTTGCGCCGAGATCGCGGGCGGCGTCGGTAAGCGTCGGGCTCATCTCCTCCAGATGCGGCAGAATCATTAGCACCGCAATGGGCACACTGAAAGCGATATGCGAGAGCAGTACGGAAGAGAATCCAAGCTGTACGCCCGCAATCGTGAACAAAATGAGGAACGAAGCGCCGATAATGACATCAGGGCTGACGATCAGCACATTGTTCAGCGACAACAGCGTATTCTTGGCCCTGCGGCTGCGGACATGCTGAATCGCAAGCGCGCCGATCACCGCGATAATCGTCGCGATGGCGGAGGACAGCAGCGCGATCACAAGCGTATTGATTACGATGATGATCAGCCGCGTATCCTGCACCACTTCGCGGTAATGATCAAGCGTAAAGCCTTCAAATTCATGCATCGTGCCGCCGCTGTTGAACGAATAATACATCAGATAGAAAATCGGCGCATACAGCACGATAAAGACAAGCGCCAGATACAGATTGGACCACCGGTTTCTATTTTCCATGCCGCGCTCCTTTCCGGCCACCCGCAAGGACCATCACGAGAGCCATAACGACGATCAGGAACACGGCGACGGTCGAGCCCATTCCCCAGTCCTGCGTGACCAGAAAATGCTGCTCAATGGCCGTGCCCAGCGTAATGACCCGGTTGCCCGCGATCAGACGGGTGATCATAAACAGGGACAGCGCCGGAATGAAGACCGCCATGCAGCCCGAGCGCACGCCCGAGACCGTGAGCGGGAACACGACCCGCCGGAACGTCGTCCATCCGGAAGCGCCCAGATCGCGCGCCGCAGACAGCAGCGTCGGATTCAGATCCTCCAGCGCGCTGAAGATGGGCAGAATCATGAACGGAATAAAAATATAGACCGACACAAACACAAAGCTGAAGCCCGTAAACAAAATCTGCTTCTCCCCGATGCCGAGCACATCCAAAATGCTGTTAACCGGACCGAACGTGCCGAAAATGCCGATAAAAGCATATGTCTTCAGCAGCAGATTAATCCAAGTCGGCAAAATAATGAGCAGCAGCCAAAGCTGCTTGTGCTTCGTTCGTGTCAGCAGCCAGGCGGCCGGATAAGCGACCAGCAGCGAGAACACTGTAATCAGAAACGCGTACCAGAACGAGCTGAGCGTCATTTTTAAATAAACCGGGGTGAAAAAATCAGCGTAATTGGACAGCGTCAGCTCCCCGTTCAGATCAAAGAGCGAGTAATAAAGGATGAGCAGCACCGGCGCAATCACGAACAGGGCGATCCATAAATAATATGGGATAAGGTAGACTTGTTTCGCTTTACTTGTCATGCTGCTCCACCTCGCCGTAAGCTTCCAGACGTCTGTCGAACTCTTCCTCCGTTTCACCGAATCTCATGACATGAATGGCCTCGGGGTCAAAATACAGACCGATCTCGCTCCCGACTTCGGCTTTGCGCGTCGAGTGAACGAGCCATTCCTGCCCGGATTCATCGTAGCAGCTGATCTCATAATGCACGCCCCGGAACAGCTGGCTGTCCACCCGCACCCGCAGTTTGCCCTGCTCCAGAGGAACGATCTCCAGATCTTCGGGGCGGATGACGATCTCGATCGGCTCATTCGGCCGCAGGCCCGCATCCACGCATTCAAATCGGCGTCCATTAAGCTCCACGAGATAGTCCTCAATCATCACGCCGGGCACGATATTCGATTCTCCGATAAAATCGGCCACAAACCGGTTGATCGGCTCGTCGTAGATGTCGTTAGGTGTGCCGCTCTGTTCAATTCTTCCCTTGTTCATGACAAAGATCCAGTCCGACATCGCCAGCGCCTCTTCCTGGTCATGAGTGACGAAGATGAACGTGATGCCCAGCCGCTGCTGCATTTCACGCAAAATGTACTGCATCTCCGTGCGCAGCTTCAAATCGAGCGCGGACAGCGGCTCGTCCAATAGCAGCACCTGCGGCTCGTTGACGATGGCGCGGGCAATCGCCACACGCTGACGCTGTCCGCCCGACATTTCGCTCACGGCGCGCCGCTCATATCCGGCCAGATTGACGAAGCGCAGCGCTTCCTGCACCTTGTGCTCAATTGCCTGCTTCTTCAGCTTTTTGATCCGCAGCCCAAACGCCACATTCTCGAACACGTCCAGATGCGGAAACAGGGCGTAATCCTGAAACACCGTGTTGACCTGGCGCTCATTGGCAGGAATGCGGTTGATAACCTTGCCGTTCATATAAATGGAACCGTCTGTCGGTTCGGCAAAGCCGGCGATCAGGCGCAGAATAGTTGTCTTGCCGCAGCCGGAGGGCCCGAGCAGCGTGTAGAATTTGCCCCGTTCAATATCAAAGCTGACCCCTTTGAGCACTGGCTCTTCATCGTCGTATCGTTTCGTGACATTCTCGAAAGAAATAATGGTTGGTTCCTGAATAGCTATGATTTAAGACCTCCCTGCATATAAATGGAGTATTCCCTGCTTTGCTGCAAAATTCGACCATAGTCCAATAAGCCTATCATACCCGGTTTTTCGCTTCCCGGCATTCTTTATTTTACTATGCAGCGTTCACGTTGTTCGTAATGTTGTAATAACTGTCCGCTGAACCCTCAACTCAAGGGTGTTATAATGAAAGTAACTGAAAACATTATATTTTTTTTAAAATTTTTCGAAAAGAGATGACGAACACATGAACGAGGGGCTGCAAGAGCGCCTTGAAAAATTTGGTTTTTCGCTATATATGATACGGGTTACGCTGGCAGCTTCGATTTCCTGGATGGTTGTTCACGCTATGTACGGCGGCGAGTTCTCCTATTTTGCACCGCTGGCGGCGATTCTGATTACCCAGGGCAGCGTCAAAGCTTCGCTGGAAAAGGGCATCTACCGGCTGCTCGGTATTATTCTCGGCGGAACCGTCAGCTTAATGATCGGCCACTTCTTCAATGTTGGGCCGCTGTCGATCCTGCTGATTCTGCTGATTGGCCTTGGCGTGGCGACTGCTTGCCGAATCAACTTCCAGGCCATTACGCAGGTGGGCGTCACTTCGGTGCTGGCGCTGACCTTCATACAGGATCACTATGTAATGTTTAGAGCTACGGAGACACTGATTGGCGTTGCCTTCGCTCTGCTTTTCAATATGATTATCGTACCGCCCAAGGGCTTCATCAAAGTTAAGAGTACGGCCTTCGCAGGAACCTTGCTGCTCGCCGACGGGCTGAACGGACTCGCGCCGGGACGGGATGAGAACAGCCAGGCCGAAGCTTTGAAGCGGTCCGGACAGCTGCTCAAGGACAGCGCGCAGAAACAAAGCGAGCTGCTCTTTACCCTATCCCATGTTCCCTGCATTAATGATTTAACCGTCATGAAGAAATCGATCTCCCATTTACAAACCATGCATGGCTATGTGAAAGAAATCGCAGCTGAAATCCGGCTGCTGCCGCCTCATTACGCCGCCGCCGACTGGATGCAGAAGACGCTGAGCGCTACAGCCGACTGCATTGCTATTTTCGGGGCTAAGACCCTGTCGGATACGGAATGCGGCAGCTCGCTTCCGGAAGCCCTGCGCCGCGCCCGCGAGCTTCAGCTCGCCAGCTTCTCCGAGCTCCAAGGGAACTGTCCGCTGACCGCCATCCGCGATCTAGGCGCCGTCTTCTCGCATCTGAACCGGCTGCTGGATGAAGTGGAACGCGCGGATCACGCCGTCATGTCGGCTGCTCCGCAGCGGGCCCGCGCCCGTCTGGAACGCGCCGTGCGCTTTGCAAAAAAGGGACTCTCCCACAAGCTTTAAGCTTGGGAGCGTCCCTTTTTCTATATGAGGAGGTATAAGCTGCGCCGTTATTGATCTCCGTAAACCGGCCGATCCAAATCGAATATCCGTCCAATCGCGCTGTATGACGATCCGGCCAAGCGGCTGACCGGCTTCAGCTTGCCGATGTCAATCCGGCCGTTGTGGATGAGATCATCCCGTACATAGAAGCTTAGCACCTCGCCGATAATGGCATCAAACTTTCCCAGCTCCACATACTGCGCAAGGCGGCATTCCATCGCAACCGGACTTTCCTGCACCCGCGGCACCGCCACCGTGCTACCGGGAACGGCCGTCAGTCCCGCAAGCGTAAGCTCGCTGATATGAGCCGGTGCACTGATGGACGTGTGATTGATCGCCTCAATGTTATCCTCGTCCGTGACATGCACGACGAATTCCTGATTCGCCAGAATATTGCGCGCCGTATCCTTCAGCGTACCGTCCTCATGCCGTCCGCAAGAGAACATGATCATCGGCGGATCATTGTTCACAATGTTAAAATAGCTGAATGGAGCCGCGTTGACAATCCCGGCAGCATTAATCGAGGTAACGAAAGCGATGGGTCTTGGCACCACGCTGCCGATCAGCAGCTTGTAATTGTCATGAGCCGTCTGTTCGTTCATTTTAAAAATCATAGTTCCCCTCCTCCAAAGCTCTGATTTCTGCCACTACAGACGCCGGGCTGCGCCGGAACCGGACATTGACCAGTATAATGCTGATTACGACCAGAATCAGGCCTATCACCAGATTAATCGTTATCTTCTCATTTAGGAAGAGGACGCTTGCGCCGATGGAGACTAGCGGGACCAGAAAAGTATAAGAAGCAACCTTTCCGGCCTCCCCTTCATTAATCAGCTTGAAATACACGAGCCAGCCGAGCGCAATCACAAATATGGATATAAACAGCGTGACGGCGACAAAACCGGTGTTCCATCTGATGGCTTTCCACGGCTCGGCTGCGCTGCCGGCGGCCAGCAGAATCAGCCCCCCGAGTGTGATCTGCATGGCCGTCATCCACAGCATATCGACCCGCACCGCATTTCGCTTCATATACACCGTCCCAAGTGCCCAGCACAGGGCGGTGGCCAGCGCGAGAAGGATACCAAGAAGCGAAATGCTTCCGGTCAGGCCGCCCGCGCTCAAGCAGGCTACGCCCAGAAAACCGAGCGCGAGCCCCGCCATTTTTTGCCCATGCATCTCTTCCCCTAGCCATATCCAGGAGAAAATCCCAAGCAGCACTGGCTGAAGAAATACGATCGCCGAGAACAGTCCCGCCGGCACGTACTGCAGTCCAATCGTTTGTACGCCGTAATACAGCGCTATGCTTAACAGGGCGGAGCTCAAATATACCGGCCACAGCTTTTTGAACTGGAGCAGCCGCGCTTTGGGCAGCGCGATCAGGATCAGCAGCACACCCCCGATTACGGTACGGATGCCCGAGAATAGAAGCGGCGGCGCGTAGATCAATGCTATTTTGGATAAAGGCCAGTTAATGCCCCATACCAGAACGAGAAAAGTTAATTAAAAAAACGCAGATTTTTGCCGAGGCATAGGGCCCCTCCTTGTCATTCAGTCTTTTCTGATGATACAATATTTTCTAGCATAAATAAAATGAATATTTATCATAAGGAGCATACCGAATTTGTTATGAATAAGGGGCGAATTGAGCTCTTTGTCAAAATTGCGGTAAGCGGTAGCTTCACCTAGGCCGGACAGGAAATGAACATGGCCCAGCCCGCGGTCTACGCGGCGCTGCATAGCGCGGCCATATTAATAGTTGAGGAGAGTGGAAACATGAAATATGAACGTCTCGGGGGAAGCGGACTACAGGTATCGAAGCTGGGGCTCGGCACGAATGCCTTCGGCAAGCGGGCGGATCAGTCCGCTTCCACGGCGGTGCTGCACACCGCGCTGGATAACGGGATCAACTTCATCGATACCGCCAATATTTATGCCGGAACGGAATCGGAGCGAATTATCGGCGAGGCGCTGGCGGGCAGGAGGCATGAAGCCGTACTGGCGACAAAAGCCGGGCTGGTGAGAAGTCCCGGCCCCGGCGGCAGCGGTTCATCCAGATTCCATCTGATGCGGGAACTGGAGGACAGTCTCCGCCGCCTCAAGACGGACTATGTCGATCTGTACCAGATTCATACCTTCGATCCGCATACTCCGCTCGAAGAGACGCTGCGGACGCTGGATGACATGGTGTCCTCCGGCAAAGTACGCTATATCGGCGCCTCCAATTATGCCGCATGGGAGCTGATGAAGGCGCTTGGCATCAGCGAACGGATGGGCTATGAGCGCTACGTTTCGCTCCAGTGCAGCTACTCGCTTGCCGACCGTACACCGGAGCGGGAGCTCGTCCCGCTCTGCCTGGATCAGGGCGTCGGCATCATCCCGTACTTTCCGCTTGCCGGGGGCATCCTGACCGGCAAATACAGCGCGGGAGATAAGGCTCCCGCAGGCTCCAGAGCCGATACCGATCCGAACTTCGCCCGGTTCCTAACCGGCGAACGGATCGCGCTCGGGCAGGAGACAGCCGCACTCTCGGCGGAGCTAGGGGCATCGCCTGCCGCTCTGTCCCTTGCCTGGCTTATGAGCCGTCCGGCTGTGTCCACCGTCATTGTCGGCGCTACCCGGGCGGAGCAGCTTCTAGAGAGCCTGAAGGGCGTGTCCCTTGCTCTGAGCGCCGAGACGCAGGAGAAGCTCGAAGCGGTAAGCCGTCCTTTCATCCACAGCGAGCCGTTTGCGGTGTACCGCCTGCCGGAGTAAAGACCGCTGCCAGCGCCCCGTTCGGATGTTTCCTCCGGCAGCTCCGGCCTCGGTCGAAGAAATTCCTTTATTGAGCATAGGTGCGGCCAGAGTTAACGTTTCGGCCTTTAGATGAACGGGTATTTTCGCCTGCTGTACAGTTTACGCACCCATTTTCAAATGCCTTCACCCATTGGTAAATGGAGGAAAATAATTCCTTTGCCATCGACAAATAGGGACAAGTTATTTACCCCAAAGCGTGTGGCGGATTTCCTCCTCTGGAAGCGTGCGCTGCAGTATGCCGTAGGCCGAAACGTTACGGTCGTAGCGGCCGCCGGCAACGATTCGCTGAATCTGAACGACTCGCATGCTGTGGTCGACTTTATGAACCAAACGTACGGCTTCCTCGGCCTGACCTTCAAAAGCGCCGTAAAAGAAGTGCCGGGTACGCTTCCTGGCGTCATCAACGTCTCTTCGTCGAATCAATGGTCTTCGGACAAGATCGCGTTCTATTCCAACTACGGCAGTGCGATCGACGTCGCGGCTCCCGGCGGGGACAACGGTCCAGTCTATGACGCCAGCCAAAATCTCGGCGAGCGGGATTTCCATTTCCGCACGCTTAGCACATGGCCGACCTATCTGGCTCCTTACTTCACCTCGAACCTGACGGACTATGCGCTGCTGCACGGCACTTCGATGGCGGCTCCGAAGGTTGCGGGCATTGCGGGCGTCATCAAGGCCGCGCATCCGGGATATACGCCGGCCCAGGTACAAGCGCTCATTAAGCAGACGGCCAACGATCTAGGGAAGCCGGGGCAAGACCCCCTGTTCGGCTCAGGCGAAGCCAATATCTTCAATGCATTAAGCCGATAACCACAGGCGCCGCCGGCCTGATGGGTTAGACCCATCCAGCCAAATTTTCATGTGGAATCCATCTCGTCTCTTCTAGAGACGGAATTTCCTAAATAGG
>NZ_ASSD01000643.1 GCF_000520715.1 Paenibacillus zanthoxyli JH29 | reverse complement strand
TCCGTCGCCGGAAGACGCCGCTTCTCCTTCTGGCGGCTTGCCGGAAGCGCCCGCCGGGAGCAGCGCGGATATATCCTCACCCGCGTCCGCAATAATCCCCAGCGGATGAAACACCTCCACCGTCCCTTCTTCGACCAGAATCTCCCTTAGCACTCCGCTGGTCTTGGCTTCGATTTCATTGGATATTTTATCGGTCTCCACATCGAACAGAATGTCACCCTGCTCTACGCGGTCTCCCTTGGCCTTCCGCCAATTGGAGACGGTTCCCTCCGTCATTGTCAGCCCGAGCTTGGGCAATACGACAAGTTCAGCCATGACACACCTCCATGATTTTGCAAGTTATGGGCCGCAGGGTTTAGAACATCTCTTTGCAGCCTTTGACAATATCCGCCACACTTGGCAGCACCAGCGACTCTAATACCTGGGAGTATGGAACCGGAGAATCCAGCGCTCCGAGCCGCACAACAGGGGCGTCCAGCTCATCGAAGCACTGCTCCGAAATGAGCGCCGACAGCTCGCCGCCATAGCCGCCGCGCTTCACTTCTTCCGTCACGACCAGCGCCCGGTGCGTCTTGGCGACGGACCCAAAGATCGTCTCTTTATCCAGCGGATAGAGCGACCGGAGATCTATCACCTCGGCTTCGATGCCGTCTTTGGCGAGCGCGGCCGCCGCCTTCAGCGCGTCATGAACCTGCTTGCCATAGGTGATGATCGAGACATCGGCGCCTTCCCTTGCAACAGCAGCCGAGCCGAAAGGAACCTTGGACACCTTATCCGGCACTTCGCTTTTTTGCGAGTACAGCACCTTGCTCTCGATATAAACCACCGGATTGTCGTCGTCAATCGCGGTCAGCATAAGACCCCACGCGTCTGCGGCATTGGACGGGTACACCACCTTGAGTCCGGGCACATGCGTCACCCAAGCCTCAAGCGAACCGGAGTGCTGGGCTCCGGCGCTGATGCCGCCACCTGCAGGGAGACGCAGCACGAGCGGAACGGAGATTTTGCCGCCGAACATGTATCTCATCTTGGCCGCCTGGTTCACCAGCCCATCCATGCCGAAGGTGAGGAAATCAATGAACATCAGCTCCGCCACCGGTCTCAGGCCCGTTGCCGCAGCACCCACCGAAGCGCCGACAATAATCCCTTCCGAAATCGGTGTGTCGCGCACCCGCTCTTCGCCGAACTGCTCCCACAGCCCTTTCGTGACGCCGAAGGTGCCGCCGTAAGGGCCGACATCCTCGCCCAGCAGAACGACGTTCTTGTTCTCCAGCATTTTCTCCCGCAGAGCTTCGCGGATGCCCTCGCCATAGGTTATTTTTCTCATCTGATTCGCGCCTCCTCGATCAAATCGGAGTAAATGTCCTGCACGGAAGACTCCGGAGCGGGATGGGGGCTGGCGTCAGCGAACTCCAGCGCTTCCCGGATTTCCTCATCCACCTCGCGGCGGACTGCCTCAAGCTCCTCCTCCGTCAAGCTGCCGCTTCCCAGCAGATGGCTTTCGAATCTTGGAATCGGGTCCTTTTGCAGCCATGCCTCTACTTCCTCCTTGGGCCGGTAAGCGCCCGGATCGCCTTCAAAATGGCCGTGCTGTCTGTACGTTTTAAATTCCAGCAGCGTCGGTCCTTCGCCCGCGCGCGCCCGGCTCACCGCTTCGCCCACCTTCTCATAGACCGTGAGCACATCGTTGCCGTCCGCCGAGAGCGCAGGCATGCCGTACCCGATCGCCCGCTGTGAAATGTCCTTAATATTCTGATGTCTCGCCTGGCTGACGGAGATGCCATACAAATTATTCTCGCAGACGAAAATAACCGGAAGCTTCCACAGACTGGCCAGATTCATTGCCTCATGGAAGGTGCTTTGATTCGTGGAAGCGTCTCCAAAAAAGCATACGCTCACCTGGTCGGTGCCTCTGTACTGCGCGCTCCAGGCCGATCCCGTGGCAATCAGGTGTCCAGCCCCGACGATGCCGTTCGCGCCAAGGATGCCCAGTTCCGCGTCCGCAATGTGCATCGACCCTCCTTTTCCTTTACAGTAACCCGTCTCTTTGCCGAACAATTCCGCCATCATGTATTTCAAATTGCCGCCTTTGGCGACGATATGCCCGTGTCCCCGGTGGGTGCTGGTAATGTAATCGTCGTCCCTTAAGTTCGCGCAGGCGCCGACGGCGATCGCTTCTTCACCGATATATAGATGCACAAAGCCCGGAATCTTGCCTTCCGCGAAGAACACCGAGGCCGTCTTTTCAAACTTGCGAATTCTCAGCATTTTCCGGTACATCTCACTCAACAATTCTTTTGAAATGCTCAAGTGAATCCCTCCCGTTTCTGAATGTAATGCCATATTCCCCCCTAGTGGAACCTCCTTCTGATTGATTTGCCTTTCACTTAAAATATAGATGCAATTTCCGTGCCAATATTTAGCGTCTGTATAAGATGAACTTGAAAAAGGACATCAGGGTAAGGAGTAGCGGAGGGGAAGTTTGGAACTGTAGGAGCGAAATGACCCAAGTAAGAAGCGAAGCGCGAAAAAGCCCTTCCCATAATGGGAAAGACTTAGTGAAATTATTCCCATATCGGGAAGAAGCGGGAATGATGGGAATTTAGGATGCGCCGTGGATGAACCGATGAACCTCTTCCATGACCTTGTCCTTCTCCTCGCAGTAGCACAGCATATGGCCGCTGCGTTCGACCAGCAGAACTTCCTTGACGGGAGAGCCGATATGCCGCTCCAAATAGGCCGCGCTCTTGGTTTTGACGAGATGGTCTCTCGTTCCCTGCACAATGAGCGTCGGCGCCTCGATCTGCGGGAACAGGTCAAAGCTCTCCCGGACGATCCGGCTAAATTCGCGGTTGGCATGAATCGGCGTCGAGCCGAACTTGCTCACATAATTCTTCAGCATCGAAAGGCTGCCCAGCGTCTTTACAATCTCCCCCGGATTCAGCGGGAAGACCGGCGCGGCGAGCAGGGTCAGCGATTGGACGAGGCTTTTGTAGCGGACGGCCAGACGGGAAGCGATTAACGCCCCCATCGAAAAGCCGATGATATGCACGCCCTGTCCGCCCTCCGCAAGCTGCTCCAGCTCGCTCCCGGCCTGCCGGTACCAATCTTCTCGGGTTGCCTGCCGCATATCGGCCCTTCGGCCGGTGTGCCCTTTTAGCGTGAACGTTCGGGTTAGATATTGATGCTGCTTCAAATATTCCGACAGAGGCTCGATTTCAAAAATGCCCCCGGTAAATCCGTGGATGAACAGACAGCGTGCCATGATCATTCCTCTTTTCGCGGCGGTTCGGTGGTGCAATGCCTTCATTATACGCCTGCGGCTAATAGAGATACAAAAGTACAGCTAGAGAAAATAAACCGGACATAACGCCTTTACTTAAGGCACCTCCCGTGTCCCAACCATTATTACAAAACAGACGAATGGCCTCCCGTTGGGCAAGAGCCTGTGGAACAGATAGTGGCTTTGGATTTTTGTGACCGCCTTTTCACCGCCTGTGGTTTCCGTTATCATTAGAGTTGACGAAGAACGTCCCGTTTCACTCAGCTTGAGTGAGCCGGGACGTTTTCATTTGGGAGGGAAAACTATGGAATTCAGGGAAGCATACGAACAATTTTTGCAAAAGCATATCAAGGCCAGGACCGGAGAACGCAGATCACGTCTGGAAAGAGGGCACAGGCATGCCGAATCTCATTTTCTGGAACATGTCTGGTGGCCTTTGCGCGGAAATTTTGATGATCTTCATCCCGAGTATGAGGTGCTTGATTGGCGGGGCCGATCATATTTTGCCGACTTCGCCTGGCTTACGGGATACGCAAAGCTGATATTCGAGATAAAAGGATTTGGCCCGCACATACGCGATATGGATCGACAAAAATATTGCAATGAGTTAAACCGTGAGACCTTTCTTCATGCCATGGGGTATCAGGTGATTTCCTTTGCCTACGACGATGTTGAGCAGCGCCCGCAGCTATGCATCACCTTGCTGCGAATGATGCTAAGCCGTTATCAGCCTTCGGCTGCCCCAATCACCAGAGCTGAACTTGCCGAAAAAGAAGTAATCCGGCTTGCCACTCACATGGTCAAACCGATTCGGCCGATCGATGTCGTCCGGCATTTTGGAATCGACTCCAAAACGGCAATCAACATGCTGAAAAGGCTGTGCGCTAAGGGCTGGCTGGTTCCCTCGTTACGCGGCAGGGGCGAAAGAATCGTCAGCTATGAATTAGTGCCAGGAGTGCTTGATTATTTTTTCTAACCTGCTTGGTTTAACTAGCTGGAATTTCTCCCTTTAATTTAGAATAATTCATTCAAACAGAAGACTTACTGCAAAATCTCCCGTTAATTTAGCCGTTTCATTTGTTCATTCCGATAAGGAGCTGGATTAGAGGGGGATTTTCCAGTTAATTCGTAATAATCGGCAATATGTCATGGATTAGCGGGAGAATTTCCTCGTTATATAAAATGCTGCCGACATATAGCTGCTGCGCACGGCCACCGACTCGGCATCATGTTATCCACAGATGCATACAGTGCGCGGGGAACACGGAACTAATAACAGTATGCGGCGGTGTCATGATAAGCGGTTCTCGGCGCAGGGCGAGAGGAGGTAGTTACGACTACCAGCCAGCGTCAGCATTTTACGGCTCCCAGCAAATCTCAGTCTACGGAGCCGCGCGCTTGCCGCAATCCATTCGGCTTGCTGGTCCGAGAGAGGTTCTTCCGTCAATTTGTTCGCGTATCGTAAATGCCAGCTTATAGCTCTGATCTTCCAGGTACTGTTTTTTTACTGAGCCAGAGATGAATCGGAAATAGACAATACGGAAAAAACACGATGAAGAGAACCATAGACAGGCAGGAAAAGGCCGCAAATAAAAAAATTCTGTTTTGCGGCGGTTCGCCCGCCCCGGGGAGCTTCACAGATGATCGCCGTCCTTCATCCGGTATCCCACGCCCACCTCTGTAACGATGTATTTAGGCTCCGCTGGATTGGCTTCAATCTTTCTGCGGATATTGGCCATATTCACCCTCAGCGTCTGATTCTCGTTCGTATAAGGCCCCCATATTTCCCGAATCAGAAAATCATGGGTCAGCACCTTCCCGGCATGCCTTGCGAGCAGCGTAATAATCTTATATTCGATTGGCGTAAAATGAATCTCCCGGCCCTCAACCGTTACCGTGCGTTTCTCGTAATCAATCGACATCTGGCCGATGCTAATCTTCTCCTGCGCCGGGCTGCCCTCGCCCTGCCGGTTGTGGCGGATGGCGGTCCGGATACGGGCGAGCAGCTCCGAAGTGCCAAAAGGCTTCGTAATATAATCGTCGGCGCCAAGATCGAGCGCCTCCACCTTCTCCCGCTCATGACCGCGCGCCGAGACGACGACGATAGGCATGCTGCTCCACTCGCGCACCCGCCGCAGCACCTCGATGCCGTCGATATCCGGCAAGCCGAGATCGAGCAGCATGAGGTCGGGATGATGTGAGGCCGCCAAGGAGACGGCTTCCTCCCCTTTATCCGTCCGGAGTACGGCATAATCGTTCGAGTTCAATACGGTTGAAATATAGGTGCTGATTCCGGCCTCATCCTCGACGACCAGAATCAGGATTTTTCCATTCATCGGATGCCTCCTCCTCCAGCGGCAGAATCACGCGGAACACCGCTCCGCCGCTTCGTTTGTTCTCTGCCTCCAGTTTACCCCGGTGGGCTTTGACAATGGACATGCAGATGGACAGGCCAATTCCCATCCCCCGCGAGGAATCGGGACTTCTGCCGCCGGAAGCGGCATAGCTGTCAAAGAGATGCGGCAGCTCCCGCTCGTCGATACCCTCCCCGTTGTCGCTCACCTCCAGCACCGCAGTATTACCTTTCCTCATTAAGGTGACCTCGACCAGCGTATTCTCCCCGGAATGCTTGATCGCATTTTCCACCAGATTGATGATAACCTGCTCGATCAGCGTGCCGTCCATCGGCACCATCAGCAGCTCGTCGGGCACCTTGACGTTAATGTTCCGGTCCTTGAACCGGCTTCGGATTCGGCTGATGGCCTCGGCGACAATTTCCTCCGCCGCTTCCGCCGTTTTGCTGACATCGACGCTGCCCTCCTTGATCCGCGTGACCGACAGCAAATTTTCCACCATTCGGATCAGCCACTGGGAATCTTCCTTAATATGCTGAAGAAGCTGCCCTTTAACCTCCTGGTTCAAAGCATCGCAGCTCTCCAGCATCGCCGAGCTCGCCCCAAGTATGCCCGTCAGCGGTGTGCGCAGGTCATGGGAGACCGCCCGCAGCAGATTGCTGCGCATTTTCTCCTTCTCGGAGTCAAGCAGGATGCGGCGCTGCTCGTCTGACAGGCGCTGCCGCTCAAGTGCCATTGCTACCTGGGAGGCGATCATCCGCAGGAATGACCGCTGGCCGGGTCCCAGCAAAGCCCCGCCGAAGCAGGAAATGCCGATGACGCCCAGCACGCGGCCCTGGGAAATAACCGGCATGTAAAATCCGCTTGCGCCCTGAAGGGTATCCGTTCCCGCTCCGGCGCGCTTCTGGTTGGCGAATACCCAATGCGCCACCGCCGCTTCCTCGGAGGTTTGCAGGAGGGAAGCATCCTCTCCGTCCGCCGCAAGCAAGCTTCCTTCCATTCCGTCCGCCGGATCGCTCGTATAAAGAATAATGGAACGGCCAAACAACTTGACGATATAGCTGCTTGTCAGCGTAACGATCTGCTCCAGCTCGCGGGTAATCAGCAGCTTTTTATTGATTTCGTACAGCACCTCGGTCCGCCGCTCACGCTCCACCGCCACGCGCGTCTGTATCCGGTTGCGAACCGTCAAGGCGCTGGTTGTCAGGGCCACGACGAGCATTATCGCGAATGTCAGCGGATACCCCGCCTGAACCGCCGAAAATGAAAAATACGGATAAGTGAACAGAAAGTTGAACATTAAGACGCTGAGCACAGAAGCGGCTACACCGTAGGCATAGCCGGTCGTGATCCGCGAGATGATCAGCACCGATAAAATATAGACCATAATAATATTCTGGTCGCCGACATCAATCCTGTGCAGCCCGAAAGAACAAAGGGTAGCCGCAGCCAGAATGCCCAGCGCCTTCAGCGTGTCAGCCCGGGAAAAATACAAGCGTTCGGCGGGTAAGCGGACCTTCGGCTTTCGGTACGGCTTCAGCGCGGCGCTGTCGGGAATAATATGAATTTCTGTCTGAGGCAGCCTTGACAGCAGCTTATCCTCCAGGGCCATCTCAAACCGGCGGCCGAAGCGCTTCTTGGTCCGGCTCTTACCAATGACGATATTCGTAATATCCGACAGCTTGGCGTATTCCGTTATGGAGGAAGCCACATCGTATCCGCTCAGCGTAACGACCTCGGCGCCAAGCCGCTCCGCAAGCTCCATATTATCGCGGATGCTCTTGTCCGGGAAGCCGCTCCCTTGTTCGCTGCCCGCGCGCTCCACATACACCGCCGTCCATGGGGCGTGAAAGGCTTCGGCCGTCCGGGCCGTCCACCGGATACACTTGGCGGAGGTTGGCGACGGGCTGATGCAGACCAGCCATTTGATGCCCGCAGACTTCCCGGGAGTCCGGCGCTCGGACAGATTGTCGTGGCTGATCCGGTCCGCCGCCTTCCTCATTGCGATCTCACGCAGCAGTCTCAGATTGCTATTGGTGAAAAAATGATCCATCGCCGCCGCCGCCCGCTCGGGGCGATAGATTCTACCCTCGGTAAAGCGTTTGAGCAGCTCATCCGGCTCGATATCAATTAGCTTGACCTTGTCCGCGCTGTCAAACACATAATCGGGAATCGTTTCCCGCACAACGACCTTTGTAATACCCTGGACCACATCGTTCAAGCTCTCGATATGCTGGACGTTAACGGTCGTATACACGTCAATTCCCGCCTGAAGCAGCTCCTCAATATCCTGGTAGCGCTTCTTGTTCCGTACGCCGTCCGCATTGGAATGCGCAAGCTCGTCAACGAGGATAAGCTCCGGCTTGCGCTCCAGCGCCTGATCCAGATCGAACTCGCGCAGACGGATATGCTTATGCTCTACGACTTTGGGGGGTAGCGTCGGGAGCCCTTCAAGCAGCTGCAGCGTTTCCGGGCGGGTATGGGGCTCGACATAACCGACCAGCACGTCGACCCCGCGCTGCAATTGCTCCCGGGCATCGTCCAGCATGGCGTACGTCTTGCCGACACCGGCGGCATAGCCGAAGAAAATTTTGAGTTTTCCGGTTCTTGCGCCCGGATCGGAAGGCATATCCTTCAACAGTTCATCGGGGTCCGGGCGTTCGTCTTGATAAGATAACATGATACACCGCCTTTAGTAGAAACGGCTGCGCCGCCCCCTTAAAGAGGACGGCGTCCGGTTAGAGACAATCACCGTTTCACGTAGATTATAGAAAAACCGCAGGCTTTAAGCACGTCCTCTTCGATCAGATCAGATCAGAGCAGACCGTCCAGCGCCAGATTAACCTTCAGCACATTTACCGCCGGTTCACCAAAGACGCCGAGAAAGCGGTCCGTTGTATACTTGTCGATCATTTCATTCACCGTCTTCACGGGGATGCCCCTTGCCCGGGCGATGCGGTCGGCCTGATATTTGGCGGCCGCCGGCGACAGGTTGGGATCGACGCCGCTGCCGGACGCGGTCACAAGCTCGGCGGGAATATCCTGCTTGTTCGCCGGGTCGAGACCGCTCCACCAGGCCGCTCTCTCCCGAACCTTACCGAGCTGCTCACTGCTGACCGGCGACATGTTGCTGACGCCCATCGGTCTGCCGATCAAATACCGGGCTTCCGTGAAGGGCTGGCCGATCAGCGCCGAGCCCACCGTGCGGGGGGCGCCGTCTTTTAATTTTACCGTGATCAGACTGCCGTTCGCCTCGCTTGGCATAAGCGACTGAGACAAAGCCGTAATGACTCCAGGATAAATTATACCGCATAGCACGGTCATAACAATGAAGCTTAACAGGGCGGGACGCAATATTTTGAAGCTGCGTTTCATATCAACTCACCTCATGCCAGACCGCAAGCGGTCAGAAGTAGATCAATCAGCTTAATGGCGGCGAACGGCGCGGCTATGCCTCCGAGACCGTAGATCCAAATATTTCGTTGCAGCAGTTTCCGGGCGGGCATCTCCTTGTACTTGACCCCTTTGAGGGAAAGGGGAATAAGCAGGATAATAATAACCGCATTATAAATGATGGCCGATAAAATGGAGCTTTTGGCGCTGCTGAGTCCCATGACATTTAGCGCCGTAAGCTGCGGATAGATGCCGAAGAACAGCACGGGAATAATGGCAAAATATTTAGCCACGTCATTGGCTACGCTGAAGGTCGTCAGCGCCCCCCGGGTCATGAGAAGCTGCTTGCCGATCCGCACAATCTCAATCAGCTTGGTCGGGTTGGAATCGAGATCGACCATATTCCCGGCCTCCTTGGCCGCCTGCGTTCCCGTATTCATGGCAACCGCGACATCCGCCTGGGCAAGCGCCGGCGCATCATTGGTTCCATCCCCGGTCATCGCCACCAGATGTCCCTTGGACTGATAGTCGCGGATCAGCGCAAGCTTTGCTTCCGGCGTGGCTTCGGCCAGAAAATCGTCCACGCCCGCTTCGGCTGCGATGGCGGCGGCTGTCATCGGATTGTCGCCGGTAATCATAATCGTCTTGATGCCCATCTTCCGCAGGTCGTCAAAGCGTTCTTTGACGCCGTTCTTGACGATGTCCTTCAAATGAATGACGCCGAGCACCCTGCCGTTCCGGGCCACAACCAGGGGTGTACCGCCCGCAGTCGCGACCTGCTTTACAATCTCTTCGCATTCCTGCGGATAAACCCCGCCTTTCGCTTGAACGTAAGCCTTGACGGCGTCCGCTGCTCCTTTGCGAATCTCGCTTCCCTGGTAATCAATGCCGCTCATTCTCGTCTTGGCCGTGAACTCCACGAATGCCGCGTTAAGCTTCGCCAGATCCCGGCCCCGTATGCCGAATCTCTCCTTAGCCAGAATGACGATGCTCCGTCCTTCCGGCGTCTCGTCCGCGAGTGAGGAAAGCTGGGCCGAGTCGGCCAGCTCCTCTTCGGTCACGCTAGGGACCGGAATAAATTCGCTGGCCTGCCGGTTGCCGAGCGTAATCGTACCCGTTTTGTCAAGCAGCAGCACGTCGACGTCGCCAGCCGCCTCAATCGCCCGCCCGCTCATCGCCAGCACATTGGCCCGGTTCAACCGGCTCATGCCTGCGATCCCGATGGACGACAGCAGCGCGCCAATCGTGGTCGGCGCCAGACAAACGAGCAGCGCGATAATGTTGGTCAGCGATACGGGCGCGCCCGTTCCCGCCTGGCGGCTCGCGAAGGATGAGAACGGCAGCAGGGAAGCGCAGACGACCAGGAAAATGATCGTCAAGCTGACAAGCAGAATTTGCAGCGCGATTTCATTCGGCGTTTTTTTGCGGGAGGCGCCTTCGACCATGGCGATCATTTTGTCCAAAAAGCTGTTCCCCGCTTCCGCCGTTACCCGGATGATGAGCCAGTCGGACACGACCGTCGTTCCGCCCGTTACCGCGCTGCGGTCGCCCCCGGATTCACGGATAACAGGCGCGGACTCGCCGGTGATCGCGCTCTCGTCAACCGAGGCCGCTCCCTCAATGACTTCACCGTCCATTGGAATTTGCTCCCCGGCTTCCACCAGGACGATCTCGCCTTTCAGCAGCTTGTCGGACAGCACCTCCGTATAGTCTTCGCGGTTTGCGGCGGACTTCAATTTCTTGGCTTTGACCTCTTTCCTTGCGCTGCGCAGGCTGTCCGCCTGCGCCCGGCCTCTTCCTTCCGCGATCGCCTCGGCAAAATTGGCGAACAGGACGGTAAACCAGAGAATCAGCGCAATCGCCAGCGTGTAGCCGGCGGCTTCATCCCGAATCCCAGCAAAAGCCAGCAAATACAATAGTGTTGTAAACCAGGCTCCAACGTAAACGACCAGCATAACCGGATTTTTCACCTGAATGCGCGGCGACAGCTTCACGAAGGATTGACGGAGCGCATCATATAAAATAGATGGCTGTTTATTATTTTCTCCCATTGTTATCACACCTCTATAATCAGCTTTAACCGCGGGTCGTAAAGTAATCGGCAATCGGTCCGAGCGCAAGTGCCGGCAGGAAGCTGAGCGCGCCGATCAGAAAAATGATGGCAATCAGCAGAAAAGCAAACATTGCGCTGCTCGTGGACAGCGTGCCTTCGCCCGCCGCTACACTTTTCTTGCCGGACAGGCTGCCCGCCAGATAGATCACTCCCGCCATCGGGATGTAGCGGACCAACAGCATCATGAACCCGCCGACGATGTTGGTGA
>NZ_ASSD01000642.1 GCF_000520715.1 Paenibacillus zanthoxyli JH29 | reverse complement strand
CAGTGCACTGACGATCCAATGCCTGAACCGCCGAATCGCCTCCATTGATGAATTGCAGGGAGAGGTGTCGGCTTGGGAAAACGAACGAAACGGGGCTCAGAAATCCGTTGTTTGGCAATTTACTACCGAGCAGGCTAGAGCTAAATTAAAGCATCTTTATCCTCAAATTTAATGCGGTCAAGGTACTAGGGTTACCAGTAGCCTTTAGTATAAAATGGTAAGATGTGAGGTATCATTGAATTTATTTACAACATTTTGTTGAAAGCTATTTTTGCTTAGTACAGATATGCCACCAGTTGAGGAAGAAAAAAAGGATTTGGCTACCATGTCCGGTTGGAATCCCAACCACCATGCAACGATATACCCTAAAGTTCCACCATGGGTAACAACTAATACATTTTTCTCCGTTTCTGATTTACAGATCGCATTCATGCAATCACATACTCGGCTATAAAACTGCCTCCATGTTTCTCCATCATCAAACTCTTGATAGTCTAAATCAAACGCTTCTCCTCGAGGTTTTCGATTCTCTCTCGCCCACTCCTTTGATTTTCCTGCTGCTACCCCCGTATTTATCTCTCGAAGGTTATGATCTAGAATTACTTCAAAACTCAACTGTTCTCCTATAATTTTTGCTGTTTGTGCTGCTCTCAATAAGTCTGACGAATATAACGTATATTCCTTACTGTTTATACACTCGCTTAGTTTGTTTCCAATGATTTCGGCTTGTTTCCTTCCTAGTTCTGTTAAGGGGGTATCTGTCCATCCACCTGTCATATCATTTATATGATGTTCGGATTGGCAATGTTGAATTAAGGTAATACTTTGCATTTGGATTCTCCTCTCTTCTAAACAGACGTATGATTATTTGTGCTCAATGTGGGTTATCGATTGGCACAAAAGATGAAGCTTACATCGCTTAATTTTCGCAATGACTACAACGATACGCCCCTAAGTTATTATGTATATACATTTGCTCTTGATTGCAGAGAGGGCAACTAGTTCTCAATTTAACTTGATGGTTTAAACAGTATTCTATCTCTTTAACTTGCCAAAGCATTTGAATTGAAGAGGCTATCCAACCTCCGATTCCTATAGGATTATACGATGAAGCAACAGGACTCCCCCGATTATTACATTATTACTCCCAAGGTAGAATTGGCTATTTACATTTGATAATCAAGGAAGCGTATAGACTGCTTAATGTATTTGAAAAGGGATTTTGAAATAAGTCTCAGTTATCGATCTAACTAGTCTCAACTATACTTGTTACTCACAATTAGTGTGAGTAACGGTTATAAATGAGACTAAAAAGCAGCCCAAAGGCTGCTTTTGTTAATATATGCTTGAGACATCAAGCAAGTATAAATGAGATAATTCGGGTTTTCACTAATTATAATTGAGATAATTAGTAAACTGACAATATAAATAAGTTTTCTCAACTAGACGCATCATAGTTGAGGACTTTCTAATTGGTATACTTTATGTCCCATATCCACGTTGAGTACATTAAAACATTTATATTTTCATGGAATTCCCTTTAAAATAAAGATGCTTCATTAAGCTAACGACAGGATAACGTAAGCCATGAGATTGATAGAATGTACCGATACATAAATTGCAAATAGACACACAAAATATATCTATATATAAACACAGCACCAAAAATGCCGTTTCTAAATATGATTATTAAAATTAAACATCTTCAAATTTAATGTTCCGTGACAGCAAGTGACCTCTAACTGCTTCATCTTGAATTGCACAATCATATAGCTCTATATTGTAATCATTTATAGTATCTAAATGGTCACCTAAATCCTTAAAAATATCTTTTATGATATCATATGTAGGAATCAGAGATTTGAAATATAAACTTGCTACAATAAAAATATTGTTGAAAAATTCCTGGTAATCCATTTTTAAATTCGGAAAATCATTAGTAATATTATCAAAAAAACACCAAATAATATTTATACCTCTAACTAGAGGGTGGGGGTGAGAGTATTTCTTTTTATAAAATTCCGGCTTTTTAACTGATAGAGGTGAATTTAATTGATCCATTACTCCGAAATAGTGTAAGCATTTAGTAATAAATATACTTGAGCAGCCAACATACATTAAACATTTTAACTTTTCATCAGATTTCACTTTAAAATTAGAATGTACACTATATACATACTTTAACACTTGAAAAGTAGCCATTCTATCAGCATCATATTCCCATACATGTTTTCTTAAGTTAAAATTAGTTTCTTCCAAATTCTCATGCATAAAAAGACTATTATTTAAAGATTTAAAGTAATTAAACTGAATAATGTGTTGAAACTCATGTCTATCCTGAAAATATCTCACAGCGAAAGTAATAA
>NZ_ASSD01000641.1 GCF_000520715.1 Paenibacillus zanthoxyli JH29 | reverse complement strand
ATGTAACTATGAATTTAAATCGTTACGAAGTACTAGATAAATCCATGACATATGACGGGCGTTGCTCTCCGTAGCCATTGTATTAGGTACTCGAGTTCCTAAATGAAAATGGAGAATATTTTTTTCAAACTCACATCGTTCAATAAGTTGTTCTAAACCATGAGGCTGCAACAAAGAATACGCCATCAGCCTCGAATTAATAAACATCGCTCTGATAAGTTCGATAACAGGAATACAATATGTTATATTTCCAATAGTATATTGAACGATTTTTTGCGTTCCCAGCTCTGGATTCTTTCCGAAGTCAATGAGACGCTTAGGCAATTGAAATCCATTCACAACCTTACCATTATCAAGTGAGGGTATGGTGCATGTATACGACGAACCGCTCATTGGGCGGACTTGATTATGTATACCATTTGTATAAAGCTGGCCAATGCGCAAATAGGGAATCGCTCCCCAAGCACGAGTTAAAACTTTAATTTCTCCCGATACTCTTCTAAAGGCAATTCGAACTCTCCAGTCCTCTTTATAGTCGGTGTACGGCGAGCCATACCATATCAGTTCCACATCCTCATTTTCTTCGAACGGCCAAGGACGGAATTCTACTGAAGCCATTGCGTCATCACCCCATCTGCGAAGTTCAAGCTATGCAATCCATGACCGCTATAATAATTAAGTGCTTCGGAAACGGCATTAGAATAACCCGGTCGTATGCCGGCCTTTCTGATTAATTTCCATCGTTTGATGGGAAACTCATCATGCATTTGTTCTGCTGTCCATTGAATTCTGCGTATTTGAAATTGATCAACTGTTTCGAGATGGTTCGACAATATAGCCATCGTGACCGGAAGCTTGTCTTTATGCTTTTCAAGTAATGCAAGTTTTCCAATACGCTTGCCTATTGAGGCAAATGTGATTCGAATAGGCTTTATTTTCCTATCATCAATCAACTTATTACAAGCCTCTTCAACCTCCCAGCTCAATTCGAGGTCACGTTTCTTCCAATCTACTCGAACGTGTCTTGCGTTACGTTTCTTACTTGGAACTTTCGTTTTTACTGTTCGAGAAGATCGTAAGATCACTTCATGACAGACGCTCTCATTTGCCGGATCTAGTCGTACGTACTTGATGACGGTATTCGTATCCACCCCAAGCTTCTCGGCGGCAGATCGGTAAGATAAACCATTCTCCATGTAAACCATCAGTTGATTCTTCCAGACAGGGCCAAAAGTTTTAATACGGCCGATTCGATATCGATCTTCCGGCCTTTGGTCCGGGCCTCTTCTGGAATAGGAAAATCCGCAACCACAGGTGAAGGTGCCTACCGGTCTGCCGGTGTCTGAACAACGTGTAATTTGCACATTTTGGATGAGTGATTCTTTATAATGATCCGCTGCCTTATTTAGACAAGGCCAAGGGCCTTCACCAAATTGGGAGTAGGTCATATTCTTTTGCTCCAAGAAGCGTCCGAAAGAACCAAAGAGGAAGCTTATAAGCAGCAACTGTCTTAAAGGATGAACGGCTCTTCGAGCTTTCCTTGTTGCCACTGCCAGCCAGGAGTAATCATTCCCATAGGTCATGCAGTTCAGGAGTTCAAGCATTTCTTTACCATAATAAGAAATCAACTTCATTTCAAGCTCACGTTGCCGAATCCGATTGGCTGGGGTCAAGCAGCCTTGTTCACTTAATTTATGCAGTAAAGAGTCTCTGGAATTGTATAGATTAAGTGAGTGACCAACGCTAAGCAACAACTGAATATCCTGAGCAATTCCAAGCAATCGTAAGTGAGCTCTCTCTGGAACAGTCAATACCAATGGTTGGGATTGAAATAAGTGTCTCGCGATAGGCAACACCGTTAAACCGTGCCGATCCGAAACAGGATGTGTTATTCTATGAAGCACAATATGATGTTCCGGACAAAACATTACCCCGGCAGCCTGATGTACACGATGCCAGTAAGGCTCGCCAAACCGCTTGATATCTTCTTCATAACATGAAGGACAGAATCGCAATTCACCGTTCCGCTCCATGGAACTGGCTGTAATACCAACCAGTGTATGAATGCCAGAACCGTCATTGCTTCTCATCATCTGCTTTAATTGTTTGCTTCGATTCTCTGGAAGAAAGGGGGCGTAGTATGAATATAACGTATGCTCGTCAATCCATTGATCCGATGTTATACCTATGATCTGGCTTCTGGGGGATAGATTATCGAGATGACTGGGAAGATCCAATGTAGGAATAACATTATCTGTACCGAATAATTCCCGGAATGTCCATTTCGGGCTTGAGTTGTTCATCCGCAGGTGATATCTAGTAATCATGCTATAGAGTAACTCATCCGGGTAAGGGAGAGGCATACCACCATACATATCCATACTTTCACCGCCTTCTATCCGATAAACTCCATTGGATCTTTAATGTAACCAGCAACTTTGAGGGCATCGTATGCCGCCAACTTCTGCTTCTTGCCCTGAGATACAATTACGCGTAAATCATTTGGTTCTGTCGGTTTTGACTTCACTTTCGATTTGCTTCGCTGAATAAACTTGTTAGTGGAAGAGGTATTATTCTGCTCCTGTAACGCAATCTTCAGCGCTTCTTTGTGCAAATCTATGGTATCCATTTCATGAAGATGCTTCTGTACTACAGCCTGCGCTGCTTTTAATGCGATGGCTTCTCCTATGCCAGCCTCAATCAGCCACACATTAATTTCAGAAACCGTCTGCTCTTGTAGATCATAACCAAGCTCAGTCTTTATAACCTCAAGCCGCGCAGCCTTCCGCTTCTCAGCATCGATTCGATTAAAGTAGTCATCTACAGATACGCTGTCATAAATGTCAGCAAACTTCTGAATTTGATTCTTCTTCCCCGAGCGCAGCGCTTCAAGTGCTGGCTTGATCAGCGTAAATCGATCTCTGGCAACGGAGCGAATGAGTTCCGGTGCAATATGCCCGATTTCTTTGTCCAATGCACGCCATTGCGTCAGCATAAACAGCTTAATTGCAATATCCGATATGCCTTGAGACTCCTCGAACATGATATCTATAAACTCCGGCGTCAACTCTGCTTTTTTGTCGGTCCACTGGTACTTCCACAGTCCCTGCAGAAGCCATTCCCATTCCTCGTCCTTCTGAAAATGGTGCCATGTTGCATCGCCTTGACCGCTATTGCGCCGCGCATTTCTGAACTCTCCATTCAGGGCTGGCAACACCTTATAGGTACCAACAAGAATGACCGGAAGACCAATCGTATTCACCAGTTGGACGAAGAAGTTCAACATCTGCGCGGCTCGATCATCTTTCGCTTCTTGTAGATTCTGAATTTCATCAATGACAAGCACACCGAGACAATGCACGGCAGCTGCCTGCGCCATAATCGGCAATAACTCATCCGTCGTCTTTGTCGTATTCTTCTTGTAATACTTCGTCCCTACCAAGCTGTCAACGGCCAGAAGAAAATTCAAACACAAGCCGCGTATAGAGCCGTCATGCGGACAGTCCATTTTTAGCCATACGATTTGATAGGGAGCAGGCATATCCTGCCCTTTATACTTTCGATGCAAGATAACTTGAGGGTACATCTGGAGAATACGCATCAGACTGCTTGATTTCCCGATTCCGGATATGCCAACCAAAGCAAAGCCTGCCGATGTCGGTGTGTTCACGGGATAACCGTTTGTATTACCTTTCATAATGAGCTCATAAGCATCTTTACGGGCTCTGAATGCATAAGTTAGGAGTAAGAGGATTACGGCCCACATAACCGTCCCTGATCAGTCTGGAGAGACTCTGTTGCAATTCGAGATGCCTCGATAATGGACGGAAGAAATCTCTTGAAATCCGCTGCACACAATGCATTCTTAAATGGACAGGCAATTCTCGTTCAGCAACATTAAAACTCGGATTGGCTGCCAGCTGCTTGGCTACAGTTTTGTCATCCCAAATAGGCGGCAACGCCTCCAAGAGAGGATTATTCCTATAATCCTCAAGCAGCGGATCTTGATAATCAGCCTCTATAAAATGACCTCGACTGAAGTGAAACAATGGAACATCTATCTCGTTCACCCTTCATCACCGTCTTCCTGCAAATAGGCTTTAATCTTGGAAAGCTTGTCGGCCGGAGGTATATAGGCTTCTTGCGATTTTGTTGTTGCATCTCGATTTATCGGTACTACGTTATCATCCTTGGTGTCTTTGCCTTCAACTGTACGGAGTTCAGATAGCTGGAAAACCTCTTGTGGCCGATTCAACTGCTTTTCTTCACTCCGATTTCTCCTGATCCCTTTAACGCGCTGATTACTACTTGTATCGCTATTTAGCAACGCTTCGTTTGTCTTTTTCGTCGCTTGCTCTACAATTGCCTTAGTCTGCGCATCTAGGTCAATCTTGGCCAACATATTGTTTATCTCGTGATGTCTGCCATGATATCGTTCAATCTCCAATAAGTCGTCTACTTCCTCAAATCTCTTGTTGAGATATCGATCTTCTCGATCAAGCAGAGTGCATACCTCGAACTGTCTTCCCTCATCCAACCATAAGTAAATTTCGTTGGTTGATCGCGGGTCATAGCACACTTTTACACGCCAGGTCTTGCCGACTCTGGCCTTTACGAACCATTGCTCTCGTATCGCCAGATCACAGCCATAATGGACACCTTTGAATTGGATTCCAGCAGATGTAACAGTAGCTTCTCCTTGAGGAAGGAGATTGAGCTTAACAATTGCTTCTGGAAGCTTCTTTAAGCGACCAGTCCGATTAATTATTCCCCATTGCCATAATTGCTGCGGAACCGATATAACATTGTCTGCTACCATAAATTCATTCCGATCATACCAAAGCATGTGATGATTGTTGTTATGATAAAGAACGTATTTTATCATAATCTGAGTAAACTCTCGCAACGTCAATTTGGCATCCAAACGATAATCTCGTTCGCCGCGTTCTCTAAAGCGTTCCTTGATTGCCCCTGGAACAAATCGTATACTTCTCAGATTCACAAGACGAAACTGTTGCTCTACAATCCCTTTCCAATCCGCTCTGTAAGGCGGGGCATTCTCGACATCAACGCCAAGAACGTCAATAAGTCGAGTCGGCTTGTCACCCTCCAGCTCACCGCGATCTGCTGTAAGCTTTTGCGGCAAATGGCTGCTCATCCATTCGGATTCGGTTATTTCAATGCCATACTCGGCACAATACCGTACTTTATCAGCTGTTGTATTGGCTAAAGCCATCATGGCTCCAATCCAACTTGGGCCTTCCAGGCCAATGTATAGGCCAGTTATATAGCGGCTAAATACATCAATGACAATGTAAACAACCGGGCGGCCAATGATCCATTCGCGCTGATATTCGCTAACCAGATAAACATCTGCAACCGTAGCGTCAATCTGAAATCTCGAGCCTGGACCAAAGCTTTCATCAGTAGAGCTTCCGAGTATGGGACGGTAATTCAGCTCATATCTCTTTTTTCCGTGTCTGCTTTTTAGCGTATTTGCAAGGTCCATCTCTTTCTGAAACCAATACTTATACTGACCAAAAGTGGGCAGCTTCTCCGGAGGCGGGAGAACGGGAATTAGAGCTTGTCCTTCTTGGCGGTATCCGTTCGCGAAGAACTTCTCAAGTGTCTTCTGATAAGCATGTTTTAAAGGAGACTTCTCCTTCGAGTTATAAAACAATCGTATCCCTGACCTCAGCAACTGCTTGATTTCTTCGTCGATGTTTATGCCGACCGGCTCATGTTCAAACTTTCGAGGACGCCCCCGTTTGGCTTCGGTAGGAGTACGATCTTTGCCGTAGCTGCCACAATTGTTATAGTGAGGCAGTAACGTATTCTTCATTTTCCCGCCCTGCCAATATCTGCGCAAATAGCGATATATTGTACTTTTGTGAACTGCAGTCTGTTCCTGAACCTCTCGAATTCGAGCGCCTCTGAAGTTCTTGTCATAGCAGTTTGGTTCATCCAGGACGATATCTTTGATGGTGTCCCACGACTTTTCCCGAAGCGCCAGATGCTCTGGGGCAATATCGGTATCAATTACAGGAACGCTATCATTGATCCAGTCCACTTGCCTGCAAAGCTTCGATGCAATACCTGCGGCATATTCCGAATAAGCCTTCATAACAGGGAAAGCCTTATCATCATCCATTGCAATGCAGTAAAGGTATTCCTCATTCGGGGCAATCCATAATATTCTCTCAACCTGACGCAGATCAGACTCAGGCATCAGCCATTCGACTACCATATTTTCAAAGAGTATTTGCATGCCTCAGCCGCCTTTCGCCAATAAGTCATTTGTTCCAGTAATATGAAAGCCATTAGCAGTATTCGATGGATTGATCTTCTCATTCATATTTACGGACCAAATCTTCCGGTCTACAAAATGTCTAAACATAGCCAGGGCTGTCCCGGCTTCCAGCCCCATTTGTTCATCGCAAGCGAGACACGCCTTAGCTATTGCAGTGCCCGACAAAATGGAGGCAGCAAGTGAACGTTCCAAGCTTTGGATAGCAAATATCCCAAATTTCTCGACATCTTCATTGTGATACTCTTTATGAATCCATTCGATATTGCGGATTAACGTATAAGGCAAATCCCGCTCGGTCACAATTCCCCAATCGACCTGATGTGACTCCCAGTATGTTCGTTCAATTTCGAATTTTTCCAATATGCGCTTGTTCTCCAGATCTTTGGCGGGCTTAACCGTCCTCGCATATTCCTTGTCTTTATATGTAATTACAAAGTCCGTAGTCATGACGATATCAACGCCAGTTTTGGGGTCTTTGGGATGCTCAATACCAAGCTTGTCTGCAATCAGCTTTGTTTCTTCAAGCGGAAGGAGAGGATATTGCTCACGGATATCTGTTACTCCATCGGCATAATCCAGAGCATAGAAATAATCGCGCTCCAAATCGGACAAGAAGGTGTGTTGTCTGCCTGTAGTCCAGCCGACACCCCGAGTCGATCTGCCTGTTGACGGCACATCCTGTACTCGCAGCCACGGAAGATAATCGGCTCCTATTCCTTGCCCTCTGCCTTCTTTGATAAATCTATCAATCTTCGCATCCGTGATTTCGCGTTTTCGTTTTGCCATGATGACAACACCTCCTAAAAGAAAACAGGGCTACCCGAAGGCAGCCCCGTTTGGAGTCATGATGTTATTCTCGATGTAGGTTCTGTAGACAGTAGAAGAGCTCCTAGTAGCAGTATGGCCAATTCCGTCAGTCTATCCTGAAAATATCTCACAGCGAAAGTA
>NZ_ASSD01000640.1 GCF_000520715.1 Paenibacillus zanthoxyli JH29 | reverse complement strand
CGCCCGCCATAACGGCGGGTTCGCCGCTGGTACTCGGCCACGGCTTGAAGCAAATGCTCCTTGCCGAATTCCGGCCAGTAAATATCGGTAAACCACAATTCGCTATAGGCCAGCTGCCAGAGCATAAAGTTGCTGAGACGCATCTCACCGCTAGTCCGGATAAGAAGGTCGGGATCGGGAAGCCCTCCGGAGAGCAGACGGCTATCAATCAATTCCGCCGTTATCTGCTCCGGCGATAATTGTCCCGCAGCAATATCTTCCCCTAAACTGCGCATGCAGTCCTCAATTTCCTTACGCCCTCCGTAATTTAACGCAAAATTCAAAATCAGTCCGGTGTTGTGCTGTGTGCGAAGCACCGCTTCGTCCATCGCTTTACGGGTATACGAAGGCAGCGCCTCACTGTCGCCCATAACCCGCACCCGGACGTTCTTCTCTATCAGTTCGTCCAGTTCGATAGCCAAAAACTCTTCCGGCAGACGCATCAGAAAATCGACTTCCTCTTTAGGCCGTTTCCAATTTTCCGTTGAGAACGCGTACATCGTCAAGAATTCAATACCCAGCTCGTCAGCAGCAATCGCGGCGCGCTTTACCGC
>NZ_ASSD01000639.1 GCF_000520715.1 Paenibacillus zanthoxyli JH29 | reverse complement strand
AAGCGTCTGCATCGTGCGGAGGCTGCAAGCCGCTGGTGGAAGGACTGCTGGAGCTGTATGCGGGCGATGCAGCGGTCAAGGTCAAGGAAGGCATCTGCGGCTGTACGACGCTTGGGCGCGACGAAATCGTAGCCGAGATCAAACGAATGGAACTCAAGACGGTCAAGGAAGTTATGAATGTGCTGGAATGGAGCACTGAGGAAGGCTGCTCGAAATGCCGCCCTTCCCTGAACTATTATCTCGGCATGCTGTGGCCGGAGGAATATGCAGACGAGAAGGAATCACGGATCACGAACGAACGCTATCACGCCAACATTCAGAAAGACGGCACTTTTTCCGTCGTACCCCGGATATACGGCGGTGTCACTTCCCCGGGCGAGCTGAAAAAGATTGCCGAGGTCGCCGAGAAATTCAACGTTCCGATGGTGAAGTTTACAGGGGGACAAAGACTGGATCTTCTAGGCGTCACAAAAGAAGATCTTCCAAAAATTTGGGAAGAACTCGACATGCCTTCAGGCCATGCGTACGGCAAAACGCTGCGTACGGTCAAGACCTGCGTTGGATCGACGTTCTGCCGGTTCGGTACCCAGGATTCCATCGCCATGGGCATTCGGCTGGAGAAAGAGTTCGAGCGGTTGAACACACCGGCCAAGGTTAAGCTTGCCGTGTCCGGCTGCCCCCGCAACTGTGCGGAGGCGACAATCAAGGATTTCGGCGTTGTCGCGATTGACGGCGGCTGGGAGCTTCATATCGGCGGCAACGGCGGCGTGCATGTTCGTGCAACGGATTTGCTGTGCGTCGTGAAGACGGAGGACGAGGTTGTCGAATGGGCGAGCGCGTTCCTTCAATATTACCGTGAAAATGCCAACTGGAACGAGAGAACCTCCAATTGGGTGGAACGGGTAGGACTCGACAGAATCAAGGCGGCGCTTGATAACCGAGAGGACAGGCTGGCGCTGGGGCAAAGAATCCGTACGGCGCTCAGCGTGACCACTGACCCGTGGAAGCAAATCGTGGCGGAAAGGGAGCTCCGCAAAAATTTTGAGCCGATCTCTCCAATTGAGACGGCATAACAGGAGGGCTAACGGATATGACGATGACCAAAATGCATATCGGCAACGTAGCGGACATTGACCGCAAGGGATCGCGGACCCTAAAAGTAAATGGCTTGGAAATCGCCTTGTTCCGCCTGTCGGATGGAGAGGTGCTGGCTGTGGAGAACAAATGCCCGCATAAAGGCGGCACCCTATCGGAAGGGATGGTCTGCGGCAGCAAGGTTCACTGTCCGCTGCATGACTGGCGCATCGATCTTCATACCGGGAAGGTTGAGGAGCCGGACACGGGATGCGTCCCCACCTTTGAGGTTGAGGTAGACCCGGCCACAGGAGCCGTTTATCTGACGGTCTAAGCTGGAGGGTTATTCCAACTCGGCTAGGGAGGGAGCAAAGCGTATGAAGACCGGAAGCATATCCATTGTCGGAGCGGGGCCGGGAGACCCGGAATTGATCACAGTAAAGGCGGTGCGCCGCATCCGGGAAGCTGATGTCGTGCTGTATGACAGACTTGTGTCGGAGGAACTGCTGGACTATGCGAGGCCTGATGCGCGTCTCATTTACTGCGGAAAAGCGCCGGGGCAGCACTTCATGTCCCAGGAGCAAATCGAGCATGTGATGATCCATCAAGCCCGTCAAGGCCATAAGGTAGTCAGGTTGAAGGGAGGCGATCCGTTCGTCTTCGG
>NZ_ASSD01000638.1 GCF_000520715.1 Paenibacillus zanthoxyli JH29 | reverse complement strand
GAAGTATCGCCCCGCGCGCTAAAGCTGCTGCGGCTGTTCGCCGCACTTGATCTGACCCGTCTGGGCAATGTGGACGTCAAGGAGAGTACGCGGGAAGAATTGAAGAAAATCATGCGGGCGTTCATGGATACCCAACTAGGGCTTCGGTTAAAGTCGCAAAATTTTCTGGATCAGCTCGATAAATACGATATTTGACGAAAGCCGGCTTTTCCGTTAATATAGGAACAGTCTCTTCTTGTTGGAATATGCTGATCAAGGCAAATAACGAGAGGGCCGCCGCTGGCTGAAGCCGGCAGGCATGTTGAACGGGAAAGTAGTGAACGATTGCTTGAAATAGCGAGCCGGGGACGGTGGGAGCCCGGTGCGGCATCGCTCATGAAACGGCACCCGGGAGTGCGGAGGCGGCAGCATGAAAAGTGGATTTCGTCAGCACCGGCATCAGTCAGTGAAGAGCGGAATCAAGTAGGGTGGAACCGCGGGAGCACATGAACAGCTCTCGTCCCTATGTCTGAATTTCAGGCATGGGGGCGGGAGCTTTTTGGTCTGGAACGGAGAATATCTTATCTTCCTTCCGGAATAGATGAGCGCCGCCTCCATCGCAGGACGTTATGCCGGGCGTTGTATTGGCCGGTCTTCAGGGACCGCGAATCCGGCAGCTCTCAAAATTAACGCGAAGGAGTCGGTAGCATGAATTTTCAGCAGATGATTTTGACGCTGAATGAGTTCTGGTCGAAGCAGAACTGCATTATCGTTCAGCCGTATGACACGGAAAAAGGCGCGGGCACAATGAACCCGATGACATTCTTGCGCTCCCTCGGACCCGAGCCGTGGAAGGTCGCTTATGTCGAGCCGTCACGCCGTCCCTCGGACGGACGCTATGGAGAGAACCCGAACCGTCTGTATCAGCATCATCAATACCAGGTTATTATCAAGCCGTCCCCGGATAATATTCAGGAGATCTATCTGGACAGCCTGAAGGCGCTTGGCGTTGATCCGCTGCAGCATGATATCCGGTTCGTCGAGGATAACTGGGAGAACCCGTCGCTTGGCTGCGCGGGACTCGGCTGGGAAGTATGGCTGGACGGCATGGAAATCACGCAGTTCACCTATTTTCAGCAGGTGGGCGGCATTGAGACCAGCCCGGTTTCGGTTGAAATAACTTACGGCATGGAGCGTCTCGCTTCCTACATCCAGGAGAAGGAGAATGTGTTCGATCTGGAGTGGGTGGACGGCTTGACTTACGGCGACGTGTTCCATCAGCCAGAGGTGGAGCATTCCACATATACCTTCGAAGTCTCGGACGTCAGCATGCTGTTCGGACTTTTCAATACGTATGAAACGGAAGCGCGCCGGGCGATGGACCGCCATCTCGTCTTCCCGGCTTATGACTATGTGCTGAAATGCTCGCATACGTTCAACCTGCTGGATGCGCGGGGCGCGATCAGCGTGACGGAGCGTACGGGCTTTATTACAAGAGTGCGCAATCTGGCCCGTCAAGTGGCGGCAACTTACGTGGAGGAGCGCGAGAAGCTCGGCTTCCCGCTGCTGAAGAAAGAAGGTGTTCAGCTTGGCTAAGGATCTGCTGTTTGAAATCGGATTGGAAGAAATCCCTGCACGGTTTATCCGGGCGGCGATGGAGCAGCTTCAGGACAGAATGGCCAAATGGCTGGACGCATCCCGCCTGAAGCACGGAGAAGTGCAGTCGTTCGCGACGCCGCGCCGTCTGGCCGTTCTTGTGAAGGATGTAGCCGAAAAACAGGCGGACGTCAGTGAAGAAGTCAAAGGTCCTTCCCGCAAAATCGCACTGGACGCGGCCGGCGAGTGGAGTAAGGCGGCGCTTGGATTTGCCCGCAGCCAGGGTGTTTCTCCTGAACAGTTTACTTTTAAGGAAGTGGGCGGGGTCGAATATATATACGCCACCAAGAGCAGCGAAGGCGTGGACACATATTCCCTGCTCGCGGAAGGCTTGACCGGAATCGTAAGCGCCATGACGTTCCCGAAAAATATGCGCTGGGGAGCGTATGAATTCAAGTTCGTTCGTCCGATCCGCTGGCTGGTCGCGCTGTACGGCAGCGACATTGTCGATTTTGAGATTACGGGCGTCAGAACAGGCAATGTCAGCCGCGGCCATCGGTTCCTTGGACAGGAAGCGGTCATCGGCCAGGCGGCCGATTATACGGAAAGTCTGCGTACCCAGCACGTCATTGCCGATGTGAGGGAACGAGAGGCTCTGATTCTCAAGCAAATCAACAAGCTAGCTGCGGATAAAAACTGGACGATCGCAATCAAGGAAGACCTGCTGGAAGAAGTGCTGTTCCTGGTGGAAACCCCGACAGTACTGTTTGGCACGTTCGATCCGGCTTTCCTGAATATTCCGCAGGAAGTGCTGATCACTTCAATGCGAGAGCATCAGCGGTATTTCCCTGTACTGGATGCTGAAGGCAAGCTGCTTCCATATTTCGTCACCGTGCGCAACGGTAATGCTGAACATCTCGAAACAATCGCCAAAGGAAACGAGAAGGTGCTGCGCGCCCGTCTGTCCGATGCGAAGTTCTTCTATGAAGAAGATCAGAAGCTAAAGATTGAGGATGCCCTCGCCAAACTCGAAAACATCGTTTATCATGAAGAGCTCGGCAGCGTTGCCGACAAAGTCCGCCGCATCCGTCAGATCGCGGACAGTCTGGCAGGCAAGCTGCAGACAGCGCCGGAAGTGTCGGCGAAAGTCAGCCGTGCTGCGGATATTTGCAAATTTGATCTCGTAACCCAGATGGTGTACGAATTTCCGGAGCTTCAGGGAACGATGGGCGAAGATTATGCGAGTAAAGCGGGCGAGGACGAGCAGGTGGCCAAGGCGATTTTCGAGCACTACCAGCCGCGTTTTGCCGGAGACGCCATTCCGTCTACGGAAGCCGGGGCGATCGTCAGCATTGCCGACAAAATCGACACGATCGTCGGCTGCTTCTCGATCGGCATTATTCCTACCGGCTCCCAGGACCCTTACGCGCTGCGCCGCCAGACGGCAGGCATTGTGCAGATCGTGCTGGAGCGGAAGCTGCCGGTTGGCCTGAACGATATTTTCGAAATTGCCGTTCAGGTTCATGAAAATACTCGAAATTTGAAACTTTCCGTGGATGAACTGCGTACTAACCTGTATGAGTTCTTCGGACTGCGCGTTAAGCGTCTGTTGTCGGACAATGTGCGTTACGATGTGGTCGATGCGGTTATGGCCGCGGGCTATGACGATATTGTCGCCGTTGTTGCCAGAAGCAAGGCGCTGGCGGATGCCGTGGACTCCAAGGAGAATTTCAAGAATACGGTGGATTCCTTCAACCGGGTCAGCAATCTGGCAGCCAAAGCCACCGCAGCCGCTCTGGATTCCATGCTTCTGGGCGAAGCGGCCGAAAGCGTACTGTACGAAACCTGGCAGTCGCTGCATACGCCGTACCAAAAAGCGCTGGAAGCGGATGATGCGGTTCAGGCGCTCACGCTGCTTGCTGGACTCAGCGATGCCATAACCGTCTTTTTTGACTCCGTCATGGTCATGGCCGAGGACGAGCGGGTGCGGGCGAACCGGCTTGCGCTGCTGGCGGGGATTGATGCCGATTTGAAGAGCTTCGCCGATTTTGGCAAACTGGTCTGGTAGCTTCTGACTTAAGTCTGCACGCGTTGCGTTTTGAAGAAAGTGTAGGTCTGGTGGTATAGGACACGGGTTTAGGGTATAAATATACGGAACGGTGCCAAAGCACAGGCTTATGGCTATCGTTCCGTATTTTACGCTTTTTAAAGATTGGAAGAGCGGGCAGGATTTTTGGGGATCGTCGCGTATATATATTACACGGGAAACGGTGACAGACTATGGGAAGCTCAGACGCTCGGAAAATAACCATCGTAGTCGATGCAGATGCCTGTCCGGTCAAGAAGGAAACGGCGGACACCGCCCGTGCTTTTGGGGTTCCGGTGATCATGGTATCGTCCTACGCTCATGAACTCCGGGGCGGTGAAGGCGTCGCAGTCGTGCACGTAGACAACAGCGATCAGAGCGCCGACCTCTACATTGCCAATCACATCAAATCCGGGGATGTTGTATTAACCGGCGACTATGGCCTTGCGGCTCTGGCGCTTGCGAAGGGATGCCATGCCCTTTCTTTCAGAGGGCAGACATACGATGAGACCAATATGGATATGATGCTGGAAGGCAGGCATGCCAGGGCGAAAGAGCGCCGGAGAGGCCGTTACTCTAAAGGGCCTAAGCCGTTCACCGCAGAGGATCGACATACTTTTCAACATAAACTGACAAAACTTTTGAAATTATTGCAGGAGAATGTTCAGCCGTAGCGAATACTATTTATTTGTCAAGGGATGAAGGTGGTTGTTAGTGGCAAACGGACACGGCAATATTCCCGAGGAAGTTATCGAAAGCGTATTGGCGCGGCATGATATTGTTGATACCGTAGGGAAAGTTGTCCATCTGACCAAGCGGGGGAAATATTTGTGGGGCCTCTGCCCATTCCATTCGGAAAGCACCCCTTCCTTCACAGTTACTCCGGATCGTGGAGTGTTTCATTGTTTCGGTTGCGGCATGGGAGGAAATGCCATCAAATTCAGGATGGAAATCGAAGGGTTATCCTTTCCCGAAGCCGTCAAAATTATGGCCGAAGAGAGCGACATTCCGGTACCGGAAGGAACCGGAGGCGTGCAGTCCGCGCATAACCCGGAACTTGACCGGCTGCTTCAAGCGTATGAATGGTCTGCGAAGTTCTATCATTACTTGCTGAAGAATACGGAATACGGCAAAGCCGCAATGGATTATTTAAAATCCCGGAAATTCAGCGACCATATGATTGACCAGTTCCAGATTGGATACGCGCCAGATCGCTGGGATACGCTGCTGCAGTTTCTGGAAAGACGGAATTTCGACCTTGCCGAAATGGAAAAAGGCGGCCTGCTGTCCTCAAGAAGCGAAGGCAAAGGTTATATCGACCGTTTTCGCGGGCGGATTATTTTTCCGATTGCTAACCGTTCCGGTAAAGTGGTGGCTTTCGCCGGAAGAATTCTCGGGGAGGGCCAGCCGAAATATTTGAATTCTCCGGAGAGCAAGCTGTTCAACAAAAGCCGGATCTTGTACAATCTGCACCAGTCCAAAGCATCTATCCGCAAAACGCGGCAAATCGTTCTTTTTGAAGGATACGGAGATGTCATTTCTGCCTGGGAATCGGGTGTGCACAACGGTGTGGCGACCATGGGCACTTCGCTAACGGAGAATCACGCATCGATGATGAGGGCTTTGGCGGATGAAGCCGTGATCGCTTATGACGGAGACCGGGCGGGACAAGCTGCGGCGATGAAGGCCCTCTCGATGCTCGAAGCGACCGGGCTGCGCGTCAAGGTGGCGGTGCTGCCTGGGGGAATGGATCCTGATGAATTTGTGGCACAGTATGGGGGAGACCGCTTCCGGGAACAAATCATTGAATCCGCAGTTTCAACTATAAAATTTAAGCTTATATATCTGAAAAAAAACCATATACTCCTAGAGGAAGACGGTAAAATCGCCTATGTCAAGGAGGCGCTGCAAATTATTGCTTCCCTGCATTCCTCTACGGAAAGAGAAGTGTATCTGAAGGAAATTGCTTCCGAACTGGATTTGAGTTACGACAGCTTAAAGCAGGATTGCAATTTGCTCAGGGCTTCGATGCAAAAAAACATGCCCGAAGGGGATAATAACGTCAAAAGGTGGAATAATGGTAGGCATAAAAAAGGGCAGGTTCAAGCAAGGGCCTTGCTTCCGGCTTACCATGCCGCGGAACGGAGTCTGCTGTCCCTGATGTTTCAGGATAGTGACGCCGCCGCGTATGTAAATGAACATCTGGGAGAAGATTTCAACATCGATGATCATGCGGCTATTGCCGCTTATCTATACGCCTATTACGCGGGGGGCAAGCAGCCGGAAATCAGCCGGTTTCTGTCCTCGCTCCAGGACGACCGGCTGGAAAAGATCGCAGCCTCGATTTCCATGATGGAGTCGCCGCCGGACTGGAGCACGCAGGTACTGGATGATTATATCCGCGAGGTGCGGAAATATCCCGTGCAGCGAATGATGGAGAAGAAACGGGAAGAGATGATTCAGGCGGAAAAAGCCGGTGATTTTCTGCGTGCGGCACAAATTGCAAGTGAGATTATAGCCCTAGAGAGACAGTGAACGTTGACAGGATGTATCTAGGGAGGAGGGAGTCGAATAATGGCGAACGATCAGCATACCGAACTGGAGGCGGAATTTACGCTCGACCAGGTTAAAGATCAGCTTATTGAGTCTGGCAAGAAAAGATCATCACTGAATATTAAAGATATCATGGAGAAACTGTCGCCATTTGATCAGGACCCCGAACAAATGGATGAATTTTATGAGCAGCTTAGCGATTTGGGAATTGAAGTTGTTAACGACAACGACGAGGAAGTAACGCTTCGTCCGAATGAGGACAACGAGAACGGAGACAGCGACGATTTCAGTTTTGATGATGATCTGTCGCTTCCGCCCGGAATCAAGATTAACGACCCGGTTCGTATGTATCTAAAAGAAATCGGCCGTGTTCCGCTTCTGTCCGCCGATGACGAGGTTGAATTGGCCATGCGGATCAAGAACGGCGACGAAGAAGCGAAGCGCCGCTTGGCTGAGGCGAATTTGCGGCTGGTAGTCAGCATCGCGAAGCGTTATGTAGGCCGGGGCATGCTGTTCCTTGATCTTATCCAGGAAGGCAATATGGGTCTGATCAAAGCGGTGGAGAAATTCGACCACAACAAAGGGTTCAAATTCAGTACGTATGCAACCTGGTGGATTCGGCAGGCCATTACCCGCGCCATTGCCGACCAAGCGCGTACGATCCGGATTCCCGTTCATATGGTGGAAACCATTAACAAGCTGATTCGCGTATCCCGCCAGCTGCTGCAGGAACTGGGGCGCGAACCCACGCCGGAAGAAATTGCGGCCGAAATGGAGCTTAGCGTCGAAAAGGTTCGGGAGATCATGAAGATTGCCCAGGAGCCGGTATCGCTGGAAACTCCGATCGGGGAAGAAGACGATTCCCACTTGGGCGATTTTATCGAGGACCAGGAGGCGCTTGCGCCTGCGGACGCGGCGGCTTACGAGCTGCTTAAGGAGCAACTGGAGGATGTGCTTGACACGCTGACCGAGCGTGAGGAGAATGTGCTTCGCCTGCGCTTCGGGCTCGATGATGGCCGGACGAGAACGTTGGAGGAAGTCGGCAAGGTGTTTGGCGTTACCCGGGAACGGATTCGCCAGATCGAAGCCAAGGCTTTACGCAAACTTCGCCATCCGAGCCGGAGCAAACGGCTTAAGGATTTTCTGGAATAACCGCTTTTTACGGACCTTCTGCTGCATGCGGCAGGAGGTCCTTTTATTTTGAACCCTAGCCGCGCTAGAAAAGAGGGATAGCCGTTGAATATGGAAAAGCGTGATATTATTTTGAGAGAGATCCAGTATTGGCGCCGTACCAGGCTGCTTCCCGAACAGTACTGCGATTTTCTGACCCATTTATATGAGGATGAAGGCAAAGTAAAAAGCGAAAATCCGATAACGCTGCAGAACTTGCAGCAGGGAAATATTAAAATATGGCTGTTTGCTTTTGGAATTATTTCCTTGATTTTGTTAATTGGTTTTTATTTTAGCGTTTTTCCCTGGGGTTTGCAACTTGCAACAGCACTCTCGGTACTTATTATTTGTTACGGGTATGCCAGCCTATGGAGGGACAGAATGCCGGCAATCGGCCTGTCGCTGGCGGGAGTTGGCAGTTTGCTGATGCTTGGCTTCGGCTTATGGATGATTTCGCTGCATAGTCTGAGTCCGCAAGTTTGGATTCCGATCCTTGTGGGAGCCTGCGGGCTGGTCTGGATCATCCTTGGATTCAAGCTTCGGATCGGTCTGCTTCAGTTCAGCGGTTACGGGGCGCTAAGTCTTCTGTATGCCGGGTTCGCAGGCAGGCTTCGTCCGGAGGCGGGCCTGTGGGAGCTGCAGCTGCTCTGGCTTCCGCTGTGCGTGCTTATGATCTGGCTGAGTTGGCTGCTGTACCATAGGGTGAAAGGTGTTTCCGGCGTCTATTTTACGGTAGGAGTGGCTCTATGGCTCATGCCTGAAATAGACAGCCTGCTGCTGCGCCATAATTACCCGCAGTGGATCTCCCTCTTGCTGATTGGAAAAATTGCGGCCGAGCTGGCAGTGCTGTTTCTCTTTCGAAAAAAATGGATTGCGTGGGTGGCTACATGAACAACGTAAAATTATCGCAAAGACTCGGGCTGCTGCTTGAACAAATTCCGCACGGCTCGAAATTGGCCGATATCGGCT
>NZ_ASSD01000637.1 GCF_000520715.1 Paenibacillus zanthoxyli JH29 | reverse complement strand
GCCGAAATTCGCCGCCTTCACTTTCTCTTCGATATCGGCGAGCGTGCCAATCAGCGTCTCCTGCTCCGCGCGCGTCCCCCAGCGCACCAGCGCCACCGGCGTCTCCGGCGGGCGGCCGTGCTTGATCAGATTGCCGCTGATATAACCGATTTTGGCGACCCCCATTAGGAAGACAAGCGTGCCCGTGGCATTCGTTACTTTATCCCAATGAATCGAGCGGTCCAGCTTGTCCGGGCTTTCGTGCCCGGTAATAATCGACAGCGAAGAAGCGTAATCGCGGTGGGTAACCGGGATGCCGGCATAAGCCGGCACGCTGATCGCCGATGTGATGCCCGGAACGATCTCGTAGGAAATGCCGTTTTTTCGTAACAGCTCCGCCTCCTCGCCTACCCGACCAAAAATCGTCGGATCGCCGCCTTTTAACCGCACTACCGTCTTGCCCTGAAGCGCCAGATCGACGAGCAGCTGATTAATCTCCTCCTGCTTCATCGTATGACGGTCCGGAAGCTTGCCCACATAGATCTTTTCTCCGCCGGGGGGCATCCATTTCAGCAGCCTGGGACTTGCCAGCCGGTCGTAGACCAGCACATCCGCCTTCTTGATACACTCCATGCCTTTGATCGTGATGAGCTTTGCATCCCCAGGGCCCGCGCCCACCAAATACACTTTGCCTGCCATTCTCTCAACTCAACCCCTTAGCTCTGCCAAAATCTTCTCCGCTCCCTTGGCAATCAACCGTCTCGCCGTCTCTTCGCCCACCTGAACCGGGTCGGTGCCCGTGCAGCTCTCTTTCAAAATCACGGCTCCATCCGGCGTTCCGACCATACCGGTAAGCGTGATGCTCCGGCTGCCCGCCGCCTTCTCTGCCGCCGAGTTCCCCTCGGATGCCGCAGTGGATTCTCTCTGTTCTCCGGTCAGTCCGGAGTCCAGGGCATCCACACCTCGGCCAATGGCCGCGCTATCCTCTCCGCTGCTCTCCAGCGTGGCAAAAGCGCCAATCGGCACCTGACAGCCCCCGTTCAGCACGCCAAGAAAACGGCGTTCCGCAGCGACCGTGAGCGCAGTCTCTTCATCATTATACAATGAAAGCAGCTTGCGAAGCTCGGCATCCTCCTCGCGGCATTCGATACCCAGCGCGCCCTGCCCCACAGCGGGCAGACATTCCTCGGGCCGCAGGTAAGCCGTCACACGGTCCTGCCAGCCCATACGAGTCAGGCCAGCCGCCGCGAGCAGAATCGCATCATACTCACCGCTCGCAAGCTTCCGCAGCCTGGAGTCGATGTTGCCGCGCACCGGTTCGATTACGAGATCCGGCCGCAGCGCCGCCAGCTGGCTGGAACGGCGCAGACTGCTCGTGCCAACCCTCGCTCCCGAAGGAAGATCGGCCAGCCCCTTGCCGCTGCGGGTAATCAGGCAGTCTCTGGGATCGACGCGCCGGGGAACCGCGCCGTTGACGAGACCCGCCGGCAGCTCGGAGGGCATATCCTTCATGCTGTGCACAGCCATGTCGATCTCCCGTTCCAGCATGGCCTGCTCGATCTCCTTGACGAACAGCCCTTTGCCGCCCACCTTGGACAGCGTAACATCAAGGATGCGGTCGCCTTTGGTGACGATTTTTTTCACCTCAAATGTGAAAGGGAACCTATGCTCCGCGCAGAGCCGCTTCAAATCGTCAATGACCTGGCCGGTCTGTGTCAACGCCAGCGCGCTTTGTCTGCTGCCTACAATAATCGTTCGCATTCTTTTACTCCTCCCGATGTTGTGCGATCCAGGTCTTGATCTGTTGCGAATCCCATGCTGTAAAAGCGCCGCCCCTAATTTCGTCCAGCACATTTAATGTCCCGAGCCTTTTCAGCAGACGCTTCCGGACCTCCGGTGACTGTTCCTGCCGCTTGATCTCCTGGCGCATTTCATATATAAAATCCAGATAGGCTTCATACTCTTCGCCAAGTATTTCCTCGATCAGCTTCATGATTCCTGCGGTAATACCGGGTCCCGCACCCGAGGTCGACACCGCCACCGTCAGACGTCCCCGGCGCAGCACGCCCGGCGTAATGAAGCTTCCAGCTTCCGCATGGCTGCCCACATTTACCGGCACACCCAGACTGTCCGCTTCGCGCGCCACTTCCTCGTTAACCGCCGGATCGTCGGTTACCGCATAGACAAGAAGAGCTCCTCGGGCATCCCCGGGAGCATAGTTGCGGTTCAGCCAGACCACTGACGCATTGTCCGACAGTTCCGCCAGCCGCGGCGTCAGAGCAGGGCTAATAATCGTAACCGCCGCTCCGGCCTCGAGCAGCCCCAGCGTCTTACGCTCAGCTACCTTTCCTCCTCCGACCACTACACAATGCTTTCCCCGGCAATCCAGCATAATCGGCAAATACACCGTCATATCATCTCAGCCCCCGCCCCAACGATGAAAATCAGACCACGAATTCAGCAAAAAATTAAGGATGATAAATCCGTAGCCCGAGACTGCCCAGCGCGCCATGACAATTCCGCTGCGCCGGCCAAAGCGCTTAAATATAAGATAGGAAATATAAATGCCGAGCCCGATAAGCGTGGACAGCACTTTTAAATCCTGAAACAGCGGCAGACGCCCTTCGGAGACTATCGAGATCCCGGCCACTATTAGCGACACCGCGAGCAGCGGCGTCCCAGCAAGCACGGATGTGTGAGCATATTTGTCCAGAACTTCCAGACTTGGCAGACGCCTCACCCGGTCATTCCATTTCTTGCGCTTCAGCCTGGTATGCAGGAACAGGTACATGACTCCGAACACAGCACCCAGCGTCAGCGCGGCAAAGCTCAGGTTGGCGAGAATAATATGCATAGCCAGCCAGCCATGTACCGCCTTCCAGCTCTGAAGCGTATGGTCCTCCGCCGTCAGCCACACCCGGTTAAGCAGAAAAGCGCTGAAACCCGCTACGCTAAGCAGCAGCACCGTGAATTCGGAACGCCGCATAAAGGACTGAGCCAGTGAAATCAGCACGATGCTGAAGGAGAACCAGAACAAAAAATCGTACGGCGTAAAAATCGGCAGCCCCTGCTCCTCGTAAAAGCGTATACCAAGACCTGCGGACTGAAGCAGGCCGACAAAAACAAGAAGCCCCGTGCCTAACCGCTTCCGATCCGGATTCCGCTCAAGGCAATCCAGGAAATAAAACAGCAGGCTCAGGGCATAGAGCAGCAGGGCTGCGTCATATATTCCATTCAGGTAACGCATATCGCTGGCCTCCTTTAGAGGCTTGCCGGAGCAAAAGCGCTCTTCGGCAGAGCGGCGTTTCCACTGCCGGGCAGCGTGTCCGCCGGTTTGCGGTTTCTCTCGGGAGCAGCGCTCCCTTTTTCCGATTCAGGCTCTAGCCGGTCCTCAAGCGCAAAAATCTTCGTAAAAAACTCAAGCGCTTCGTTTCCGTTCTTGTCGCCGGACAGTTCTTTGATGACATTAATCGGATCATGCATCATCTGGTTCACAATGCTCTTAGTCAGCCGGCGGATAATCTTGCGCTGATGCTCATCCAGTTCAGGCAGCTTGTTGAACAAGCTCTCCAGCGTTTCTTCATGTATAGCGTTTGATTTCTCCTGCAGCGCCCGAATGACCGGCTGCACGCCCAGCGTCTTAAGCCAATGCTGGAAATTGTCGCTCTCCTCCGCAATCAACCTTTCGATCTTCGCGGCTTCGCCGCGCCGCATCTCCATATTGCTCTCCACAATGCCCTCCAAATCGTCAATATCGTACAGAAACACATTCGGAAGCTCAGACGCGGACGGATCAATGTCACGCGGAACCGCAATATCAATCATAAACAGAGGACGGGACTGGCGGTTCTTCATGCTATCCGCGATTCTGTCCGCCGTCAGCACGTAGCCTTCCGCCCCTGTCGAGCTAATCACGATGTCGAACTCGTGCAGACGTGAGGCCGCTGCTTCCAGCGTGCATGGACGGCCCGCGAACTTCTCCGCCAGCTCCGTAGCGCGCGCAAGGGTGCGATTCGCGACAATCACTTCCGCCGCGCCGCTCGCGTACAGATGCTTGACCGTCAGCTCGCTCATTTTGCCCGCGCCGAGGATCAGCACTTTTTTGCCGGTAAACATGCCAAAGATACGCTTCCCCAGCTCAACCGCCGCGTAGCTGACGGATACCGCGCTCTCGCCGATCGACGTCTCGCTGTGCGCCCGCTTGCCCACGGTTACCGCCTGCTTGAACAGCCGGTTGAACCACGTTCCCGTCGCGCCCTCACTCTGAGCGGTCAAAAAAGCGCTGCGAACCTGTCCCAAAATCTGCGTCTCGCCGATTACCATCGAATCCAGTCCGCAGGTCACCCGGAACAGATGCTGGACCGCCTCTTCGTCCTCGTATTTATACATATGCTGTGTAAATTGCTCGCTCTTTACGCCGAACCACTGCTCCATAAAGCTGCGAAGAAAATGTCCGCACATATGAAGACGATCCACAACCACGTAAATTTCCGTACGGTTGCAGGTGGCGACGATGACCCCCTCCAGCACGCTCTTCGTCCGCATCAGCTGATGAAGCGCTGCCGGCAGATCCTGTTCCGCAAAAGCAAACTGCTCCCTCACCTCGACAGGCGCTGTACGGTAGTTCAAGCCAACGGCGACGATGTGCATCTATAAGTTCACCATCCTAGTCTTAATTCGTTACCAAATCACATCATACACAATCACTATGTTAAGTATATCACACGACGAGACATTTCTTTTGTCTCTTTATGAATTATATATGAAATTAGAATAATTATAAATAAGTAAAAAATAACCACGCCTACGCATGGTTATCAAGTGTTTTAGGTTATAGTTCGCTGTGTTCCGGAGCAACCTGACGTTTACAAAATAGATCGGGCAGCCTTCAGCTGCGGTTCTCTTTATCCTGTTCTTCCTCTGCTTGCTCTCCGGAAGCAATCTGGCTTTCAATCAGCGCCCACAGCTCGTCACTTCCAAGACCGAGCTCCGAAGAGAACGGAATAAAGCTCTCACCGGGAAGAATCCCAAGCGTCTCTTTCACAATCTTGATATGCCTTGGCAGACGGGTCTTTGGAATTTTGTCGGCTTTGGTTGCGACGACGCACATTGGGATGTCATAGTGTTTCAGCCATTCATGCATCATCCTATCGTCTGCGGTTGGAGGGTGGCGCAGGTCAACCACGAGCAGCACCAGCTTGAGCGTCTCGCGTTCGGCCAAGTACTTCTCCACCATCTTGCCCCAGGCCGCCCGTTGGACCTTGGATACTTTGGCGTAACCGTAGCCGGGAAAATCGACATAATACATCGTATCATTAATGCGGTAATAGTTCATGTGCTGTGTCTTGCCCGGAGTGGAACTGGTGCGGGCCAGATTTTTACGGCTAATCATTCGGTTGATCAGGGACGACTTCCCCACGTTGGAGCGCCCTGCCAGAGCAATCTCCGGCAAGGCGTCTTCAGGGTATTGATTTGGGCCGACGGCACTGATGACAAATTCGGCTTTGGTTACTTTCATCGGACTTCCTTTCTAAAAACCTATTGCAAACTTTGGACGACCTGATCCGCGATCTTGGCCACAAGCGCGTGATGCAGCACCTGATCCATATGAGAGACCGGCACAAATTCCACGTCGTTCTTCACGCTCTCAGGGATTTCCTTCAAATCCCGCTCGTTATCTTTGGGGAGCAGGATTTTCTTGTAGCCGGCGCGATGGGCGGCAAGCGATTTCTCCTTAAGTCCGCCAATCGGCAGCACCCGCCCGCGCAGCGTGATCTCTCCCGTCATCGCAACATCCTTCGAGACTTGGCGCTTGGTGAGGGCCGATACGAGCGCGGTTGCGATCGTAATGCCCGCCGAAGGCCCATCCTTCGGAATCGCTCCTTCGGGAATGTGAATATGAATGTCGTTCTTTTCGTAAAAATCGGACGGGATGCCAAACTCTTCCGCCTTGGAACGCGTATAGCTGAAGGCGGCCTGTGCCGACTCCTTCATAACGTCGCCCAGCTGACCGGTCAAAATAAGCTTGCCACTCCCCGGAACAACTGTCACTTCAATCAGCAGCGTATCTCCGCCCACTTCGGTCCAGGCCAAGCCGGTTACCGTACCGATTTGGTCTTCCAGCTCCGCCATCCCGTAACGGTATTTGGCCGTTCCGAGGTAATCCTTGATATCGGCGGGGGAGATGCTGACGCTCTCCTTCTCTCCCGACACAATCTGCTTGGCCGCCTTCCGGCAGAGCGCAGCAACCTGCTGTTCCAGGTTCCGGACACCGGATTCCCTCGTGTATTCCCGGATGACTGACAATAGCGTACCTTCCTCAATCGTCAGTTGGCCTTCTTCCAGACCGTGATTCTTCATCTGCTTCGGCAGCAGATAGCGGTTTGCGATTTGCAGCTTCTCAAGCTCCGTGTAGCCGGGGATGTACAGCATCTCCATCCGGTCAAGCAGCGGACGGGGGATATTGTGCACGGCATTGGCCGTCGTCACGAACATGACATTCGACAGATCGAACGGAATTTCCACGAAGTGATCGCTGAACGTGTTGTTCTGTTCCGGGTCCAGAACTTCCAGCAGCGCCGCAGAAGGGTCTCCGCGGAAATCGGAAGCCATCTTATCGATCTCATCAAGCAGGAAGACGGGATTAAGCGAACCCGCCGTCTTCATACCCTGGATGATCCGTCCGGGCATCGCGCCGACATAGGTGCGGCGGTGGCCGCGAATCTCCGCCTCATCCCGCACGCCGCCGAGGGAGATGCGGACGAACTTGCGGTTCAAGGAGCGCGCGATCGAGCGCGCCAGCGAAGTTTTACCGACCCCCGGAGGGCCGACAAGACAAAGAATCGGGCCTTTCAGCTTTTTGACAAGCTTCTGGACGGCCAGGTATTCCAGCACACGCTCTTTCGGCTTATCCAGCCCGTAGTGGTCTTCGTCGAGCACTTGCTCCGCCTTGGCGATATCCAGATCATCCTCGGTGAATTCATTCCAGGGAAGGCTGAGCAGCATTTCCACGTAATTGCGGATGACCCCGCCTTCCGCAGAGCTTGCAGGCATTTTCTCAAGCCGGTCGATTTCCTTGTCAATCTTCTCTTTGACCCGCTCCGGCAGATCCTTCTCCTCCGCCTGGGCGCGCAGCTCCTCGGCTTCACCGGCCCGGCCTTCTTTATCGCCAAGCTCCTTCTGGATCGCCTTCATCTGCTCGCGCAAATAGTATTCCTTCTGCGTCTTTTCCATCTGTTTCTTGACGCGCTGGTTAATCTTGCGTTCCAGCTCCAGCACCTCACGCTCGTTGCCCAGAATATCAAGCAGCTTCTCCAAACGCTTGCGCACGTCGATCGTCTCAAGAATTTCCTGCTTATCCTTAATCTTCAGCACAAGATGGCTTGTAATGACATCGGCAAGGCGCCCGGGCTCCTCAATGTCCGATACGGCTGCGAGCGTCTCCGGCGTCACCTTTTTGGATAAGGTAATATAATGCTCGAATTGGTTCAGTACAGTGCGCATCAGCGCATCACTTTCCGGATCATCGTCAGGCTGCTCGGGAAGCTCGCGCGCCATGACCTCGTAATACTCCTCATTATCCAAATAGTGTATGATCTCGGCCCGCTCAACGCCCTCCACAAGCACGCGAATCGTGCCGTTGGGGAGCTTCAGCATCTGCCGCACATTCGCAACTGTACCTACCCGAAAAATATCTTCTTGACCCGGTTCTTCAATATTGACTTCCGATTGAGAACAGAGGAGGATCAGATTATCTTCGACCATCGCTTTTTCCAGCGCTTTCACTGACTTCTCGCGACCCACATCCAAATGAAGGACCATGCTTGGGTACACAAGGAGACCCCTGAGCGGCAATAAAGGAAAACGACGACCTTTTGTCTGTTTGGATACCATCGCTTTCGAACCTCCAATCGCTCTTGTGTATGTCATTTCTTTTGTTCTTTATTCTATCAAAAGCGCCATCAAAACACCAACTGACCGCACACAAGGCGGCCAGTTGGCGCAGAAGTTGCATAAGCCGATCCCGGAACCGACCGGCAGCTTGAGAAATTGGTATGGTTTACAGATTGGCGCTTTCTCCTGAAGCATCCGCCTTAAGCAGCGCTGGAGGCGCCGCAAAAGTGTCTCCGGCAACAGCGGACAGCCGGACATCTTCGAGATGGGCGCCGAATAGAAGGCGGAATGCCTCTTCCACGGTCTCAATGGGAATGACGCGTACCTGCGCCAAATCGGCGAACAGCGATTGCCAATTGTCCTTAGGCACAAGCACCGTCGTGGCGCCGGCCTGCAAAGCCGCCTCCACCTTCGCTACCACGCCGCCGACCGGCTTCACCCTTCCGCGAATGCCCATCTCCCCGGTCATTGCTACCGTATTGT
>NZ_ASSD01000636.1 GCF_000520715.1 Paenibacillus zanthoxyli JH29 | reverse complement strand
GGAGGATCTGCGTGCTTATGCTCGTACGCACCCTGATTTTCTTGCGCTGAAGCCGAAAGCCGTGGTCATGGATTTGGCTCAGATGTACCACACGTGGATTAGCGAATGCTTTCCGGATGCGATTCGCATTGCAGATCGGTTCCACGTTCACAGCTATGTCATTGAAAGTGTCCAGGCTGTCCGAAAGTCAGTGCAGCACACGCTGGCTCCTCGGGCCAAAGCGATCCTGAAACGTCATCATCGGTTACTGAATCCGCCTATGGATACCCTGCCGGAAAAGAGTCAAGCGCAGCTCGATATATTACTCAGCTTCTCGCCACTGCTACGTAGCGTCTGGGAATGGAAAGAAGCTTTTTCTCGTTGGTATGACTGTTCACCGGACGCCCGGATTGCTAGCCTTCACTTTAACCTTTGGTGTCAGCAAGGCGAAAACATTGATCATGATGCCGTTCATGTACCTTGAAGACGATGCGTAATTGGGAATCGGAGATTGTGAACTACCACCGCTGTCGCTGGACCAACGCAACCGTCGAAGGACGGCACAAT
>NZ_ASSD01000635.1 GCF_000520715.1 Paenibacillus zanthoxyli JH29 | reverse complement strand
CGCCTTTAAGGCGCCACTTTTCTTTAAAATATAAGAACTTATAAACTGAGTGCTTATCATTTTGTCTTATATTTCTGCGAGAAACCGGTGTTTTTACAGTAGGAGGAGATCAACATTAAAGTTTTATTTATCGGCGACATTGTAGGCAATACCGGTCGCAAAGCGCTGCGGGAAACGCTTCCTTCCCTGAAGAGCAAATATCAGCCGCATATTATTATCGCTAATGGTGAAAATGCCGCAGCCGGGAGAGGCATTACATCTGCGATTGCGAATGAATTTTTCAATTGGGGTGTTCATGGGATCACGATGGGCAATCACACATGGGATAACAAGAACATCTTTGAATTTATCGATGATGAGCCGCGTATGGTGCGTCCGGCCAATTTTCCTCCGGGTACACCCGGCCAAGGTTACACGGTGGTCAAAGGAAACGGTAAGCAGCTGGCAATCGTCAATTTGCAGGGGCGTACCTTTTTGCCGGCGATCGATTGTCCTTTCCGAGTCGGTGAAGAAATTGTGGAAGAACTGCGGAGACAGCATAAGTGCATTTTGGTCGATTTTCACGCGGAAGCCACATCCGAGAAAATAGCAATGGGCTGGTTCATGGATGGACGTGCATCTATTGTCGTAGGTACTCATACCCATGTCCAGAGCAATGATGACATCATTTTGCCTGGAGGAACGGCTTATTTGACCGATGCGGGCATGGTTGGTTCAAGGGAAGGAATTTTGGGTATGGAAAAAGATGCGGTACTCTATAAATTCACAACCCAGCTTCCGTCCCGTTTTGTGGTGGATGAGGGAAAATGGATGCTTCACGGATTGTTTGTGGAGCTGGACGAGGACTCCGGCAAAGCGAAGCGTCTGGAAAAGATTCGAATGCGCGAAGACGAGTGGGTAATGGATTAGGACGAAAGGATGGGATGTAGGTATTTCGGACAGGTTTTTTCGGTTAGGGAAAAAGTGTGATCTTTATTATATCGCTTAACAGCATCTTTTGTACCAATTTCTGCAAAGGGATTCGCAAAAAGAAGGAATTTTTCTTTTGCACGCGAATAACATCAAAGTAGTGGAAGAACACCATTATTTATCCCAGGGGAGGTACTTACTATGGATGTATTAAAAGTATCAGCTAAATCCAATCCGAATTCCGTTGCCGGCGCATTAGCAGGTGTTCTTCGCGAACGTGGAGCGGCCGAACTTCAGGCCATTGGAGCAGGAGCTCTGAATCAAGCGATCAAAGCTGTTGCTATTGCCCGGGGATTTGTCGCTCCCAGCGGCGTTGACCTGATTTGTATCCCAGCCTTTACCGACATTGTCATTGATGGGGAAGACCGTACTGCCATTAAGTTAATTGTTGAGCCTAGATAATAAATAGAAGTATAAATGTAAGCCTGTTTACGCCTGTAGACAGGTTTTTTTGCTTTGGGTAAAAAAGGAGGACAGACTGATGAATCCAGTAGAACCGCAAGGACAGGGGAAAGTACATTTCCCGGTAGTGGATTTTCATTGTGATGCGCTGAGCAAAATGCTGGAGAATCCCTCCATTGATTTTATGGCTGATGGACGGCTGGATGTGACCGGAGAGAGACTGCGGGCGGGCGGTTTGCGGATGCAGTGCTTTGCCATTTATTTGTCACAGAAGTGGGGGAAGCCCCGGTTTGAGCATGTGCTGCGGCAAATTGAACTTTACCGGAGAAAAGTGGCGGACAGGGGAGGACTTCGGCCGTTGCACTGGAAGGAGGAAGCTGCCGGTTTAGCTGATCCTTTGGGGGGAGGTTCACGTTGGGGTATGCTGTCGCTTGAAGGAGCTGACGGCTTGGAGGGAAATCTGTTCTATGCGGAGCTGATCTTTGAGCTAGGCGTACGCTTTTTGGGTCTGACTTGGAATTATGCCAACTGGGCGGCGGATGGTGTACTTGAGAAGCGGAATGGAGGTTTTACGGAAAAAGGCCGGGAGCTTGTCGAGTGGTGCAACGGAAGCGGCTTGCTGCTGGACGTCTCGCATCTGTCGGAGGCCGGATTCTGGGAACTGGCGGAGCTTTCTCGCCGCCCGTTTATTGCGTCCCACTCTAATGCAAAAGCGGTCTGCGGTCATCCGCGGAACTTAACCGATGATCAGATTAGGGCGGTTATCAGCTTGGAAGGGCGCATGGGGCTTACTTTTGTCCCGTGGTTCGTGACCGATAGCGGAGAGGCTGTGCCGGAGGATCTCTTAAGACATATCGAGCATATTTGTACCCTTGGGGGAGAAAAGCATCTGATGTTCGGCTCCGACTTTGACGGCATCGACTCCTGGATTAAAGGCTTGGAGCATCCGGGCCGCTATCCGGCTTTGGCGGAACTGCTGCTGCGTCATTACTCCGAAGAATCGGTAAGAGGATGGCTATACGGGAATGCCGTAAGCTATCTGGCGAGCAACCTGCCTTCCGCACCAAAAGCTGAATGAGGGAGATGTACGTCTCAAAATGAATTGACGAAAATACGAACTATTCCCAAAAAGGAGCCTGAAGATGAGCAGGTTCCTTTTTATTTTTGGTTAAATAGTTGTATAATGTTCCTTGGCTTGTACAGATAATAGAGAAAATACAAGGAGTGACTGAAGTAATGAGTAAGACAGTACCTGTAGGTGTGTCGGCTAGACATATTCACCTAACGCAAGAACATGTGGAGGCGCTGTTCGGACCCGGCTACCAGCTGACTGAATTCAAACCGCTCTCCCAACCTGGACAATTCGCTGCCAACGAAACCGTTGCGGTAATCGGCAGCAAAGGCAAATTCGACAAAGTCAGAATTTTGGGACCGGTGCGTCCGGCCTCGCAGGTTGAAATCTCCCGTACGGATGCTTTCGCTATCGGCGTAAAGGCGCCTGTACGCGAATCCGGCAGCATTGAAGGAACGCCTGGCCTTACGCTGAAAGGACCGGCAGGCGAAGTTTTACTGGAGAAGGGTGTTATTGTGGCGGCCCGTCACATTCATTTCCATACCTCCGATGCCGAGAAATGGGGCATTGCCGACAAGCAGCTGTTGAAAGTCCGCCTTGGCGGAGAACGCGGTCTCATTCTGGAGAACGTAATTGCCCGCGTATCTGACAGCTTTGCGCTCGATATGCATATTGATACGGACGAAGCAAACGCTGCAGGAGCAAGCAACGGAGACACGGCTGAAATCGTTGACTAAGCTAAGCCTAAGCAGGCTATTATCCATATGATGTTTGATAACAGCGGGGGAGAAATCCTCCGCTGTTTAGCATTTTATACTCCGTGAACATTTATTGAACACTCCCTCTCCCTATATTCGGTATAATAGAAGCAAAGATGCCGGCTCTTAGCTGCTTGGTTGATCGGGCAGGGGCTTTGGAGAGGGAAGGTGAAGATGTGAATAAATCTGCTGTTCGGGCGTGGATTATGTATGATTGGGCCAATTCCGCTTATGCGACCACAGTGTTGGCGGCTGTTCTTCCGGTATTTTACAGTTCGGTTGCCGCTGACGGATTGGAAAAGACAACGGCGGCGTCCTATTTGGCATACACCCATGCCATCGGAATGGCGCTGGTTGCTATATTGTCGCCGCTGCTTGGCGCAATTTCTGATCTTTCCGGCCGGAAGACAACCTTCTTAACATGCTTTACGCTGCTTGGCATCGTGTCTACCTCCTGTTTCGCTTTGGTGGAACGAGGAGATTGGCTGATGGCTTCGGCTTTCCTTGTATTGTCAACGCTCGGATTTTCAGGGGGCAATGCTTTCTACGACTCCATGCTGCCCGATCTCGTTCCCCCCGAACGAAGGGACGAAATCTCCTCCAAAGGATATGCAGCCGGTTATGTGGGCGGCGGCATTCTGCTTGCGCTGAATTTGCTTATGATTCAGAAGCCTTCGCTGTTCGGAATAAGCGACGGGCTGACGGGTACGCGCTGGGCTTTTGTCACTGTGGGGGTGTGGTGGCTGCTGTTTGCGCTGCCGGTCATGCGCCGGGTGCCGAATTTGGAGCGCCAGACTTCGGGGCTAACCGCAGCGGGATATGTCCGATCCGGACTTAAGCGCATTGCGGGGGCTTACCGGGATATCCGGCGCTACCCTCAGCTGTTTAAGCTGATTGCGGCCTTCTGGTTCTACAATGACGGGATCAATACCATCATATTGATGGCGACCATCTATGGAACCACGATTGGCATCGGAACGAGCGATCTTATACTGGCCCTTCTCATTACACAGTTTGTCGGCTTCCCCAGCACCCTGCTGCTCGGAAAAGCGGCGGTTCGGTTCGGCCCGAAACGTACGCTGTTGGCTTCGCTGTTCATGTATGTGCTCATCGTGGCGCTCGGCTACTGGATGACCCAAGCCTTGCATTTTTACTTGCTTGCGGTCATGGTCGGTCTTGTCCAAGGTGGAAGCCAATCCATTTCACGATCATTGCTGAGCGATTTGATGCCTATGGGGCGTACGGGCGAGCTGTTCGGCTTTGTCAACATTACGAGCAAATTTTCTTCGATTTTCGGACCCTTCTTCTTCGGTCTGGTCGGCCAGCTTACCGGCAGCTCCCGAATGGGGATACTTTCTCTGCTGCTGTTCTTTGGACTCGGCATTGTGATCCTAATGAAGGTGGATGTGGAGCGCGGGAAGAACGACAGCCTACAGGGTAGATTTACAGACAACGGAGGGCCGGTTTCCGCTGAAACGGAACGTCTGGTTACTTAACCTAGCGTAACGATGTGTACAACTCCTACAAATATAAACAGCGAAGCTCGTTCTCACAGGACTGCAGCTTCGCTGTTTGCCTTTATTTTGTATATTATCCCCATCCGTTTACGGCGGCTGTTCCCCAGATTGGCTCGGCATACTGATTGACCAGATTGGAACCGCAATCCTTGCCTGTGTCGTAGGACCGGTCGCCGAGAGCAAGCCGGAACCGCTCGCGCATGACTTCCGCTTCTTTGCGGGAATCCGCCAGCATCCAGGCTGACAAGGCTTTTAAAATCATTCGTCCCTCCGTAAGCGCCTGCTCCCACAGCTGCAGCATACTGTCCGTTCTGACCTCCGAATACAGCGCTGAATGCCTCCATGGGGCATTTCGCTCGTTAAGGAAATCTAGCTTTTCCTCGGCTGCCGTTAGCTTGCGGTAGAACAGAGCGGAGTTCGGTCCGTGGATCAATTTTTTCTTCCAGCCATGCGGGTCGTAGAGGAGTTTTTGGGCTTTGACCATATCACGGTACGCCTGCTGCCAGCCTGATTTCGGGAAATTCGCCGCTTCAGGATAAAATGTACAAGCCGATTCATGCAAAATATCTACAATGCTGGCGGGGAGAGCCGGACCGGCATCGATCTCCTTCCATCCGGGGATTTTCCATGTGTTCCGGCCGTTCAGATATTTGATGAACACCGTATCCAGTGCCACCTCGAACCGTTGATGATCCCTGTGCTTGTAACCGGATTTCCAATTAATATAAGGGTGGAGATTACGGTCCAGCAGATGATGAGTCAGGAAACCCGCAAAATAAGCCGCCGCCGGTCCCCGTTCCTGAAGCGGAAGCCGAAGAATCTTATTCCAGAACGCTATCAGCACTCCACCGCAGCTTTGGCTGTGCATCAGATCACTAAGCCGGGCCGCACCAATATCACGGCTCCAGGGAAGAAAGCTGTGGTAGTACAGTAAATCCGGACCCTGGCAGCCCAACTGGTAGAGGAGAGCATGCTCGGAAGAACCGCCCCCGAAGGGGAAGAATGATTGCAAATCATTTTTAATCTGCCGTCCGTATTCGATATGCATCCATAGGTTGGGCAAGGGCCTCGCTCCTTTCAACTGCTATCTGGTTTTAGTATATATCCGGATCATTAGACACGTGTTAATAAGCTGCCTTATAAATCGGTTCGAATGTCAATTTTGCCGAAGTCTGAGCCGCTCCCCTTAGGTCTGGGAATTCCCTATGCTAAAAAGTATAATAAAAATATGCGATTTAGCGAACGGAGGTCAATGAGCAGCTATGCAGGTCAGCAAAACGAATGCACTAAGAATCTTGGATGCCCATAAAATACCCTACGAAATCCTTTCCTATGACAATGAGGATGGCCAAATTCATGGAACGGCCGTTGCGGAGAAGGTCGGCAGACCTCCGGAGAGCGTGTTTAAGACACTGGTCTCGCACAGCAGCAGTAATCTGTATGTCTTTGTCATCCCGGTTGCGGAAGAACTTGATCTGAAAAAAGCGGCCAAGGCTGCTGGAGTGAAGAAGATTGAAATGCTGCCCGTGAAGGATCTGCAAAAATGGACCGGATATATCCGGGGCGGTTGCTCACCGGTCGGTATGAAAAAACATTACCCCACATTCATCGACCGAAGCGCCGAAACGCTGGAAAAAATAGCGGTGAGCGCCGGCAAAATAGGCATGCAGATGGAACTTCCTCCCGGCAGGCTGGCCGAGGCGGTATCCGCGACGTTTACGGAACTGGTTAAATAATCCGATGGCTTCCCGCCTTCGCAAAACAATCTAAAATTTGAGCATATGGATATATTCCACGGCACTATGTTATAATTTTTAATTGCAAGCAAACCTAAAATTCATCGTTTTCGAATAGAGGATGTGACAGCATGAACAAGGAGAACAACTCACCGGACTTAAAATCCGGCAAGGGTGCCAAGGATTACTCCAAATACTTCGATTTTAGCGGAGCGAAGGTAATCAGCGAGGAAGAGGGCAAGACCACATATCGCATCAAGGGAAGAACGATTCAGGTGAACAGCCAGCCCGACTATAAGGAAGGCAAACGGCGCGGCAAGGAAGACATTCAGGTCCACTACGATTTTGCCATTCCTGAGGACATGAAAGCTTTTGGCGAAGGTAAATTGTATTCCATCACGACCTACGGCTGTCAAATGAATGAGCATGATACCGAGACCATGAAAGGTCTGCTGGAGCAGATGGGCTACCGGAGCACGGAGGACCGGAATCAGGCGGATATAATTCTGCTCAATACTTGCGCCATCCGGGAGAACGCCGAAGATAAGGTATTCGGGGAGCTCGGCCACCTCAAGCATCTGAAGACGGAGAAACCGGGCCTCTTGCTCGGCGTCTGCGGCTGCATGTCCCAGGAAGAGGGAGTCGTAAGCCGGATCATGGCGAAGCACGGCTTTGTTGATATGATATTCGGAACGCATAATATCCACCGCCTGCCTGCATTGATTAAGGAAGCGATGTTCAGCAAGGAACTGGTTGTGGAGGTCTGGTCCAAGGAAGGCGACATTATCGAGAACCTGCCGAAAAAAAGGGAGGGGATGCGCGCCTGGGTCAACATCATGTACGGCTGTGACAAATTCTGTACGTACTGCATCGTTCCGTACACTCGGGGCAAGGAACGAAGCCGCCGTCCCGATGACGTGATTGCGGAGCTTCGCGATCTGGCCCGCCAGGGCTTCAAGGAGGTGACGCTGCTCGGGCAGAACGTGAACGCTTACGGCAAGGATTTTAGCGATATCGATTATACGTTTGGCGATTTGATGGACGACCTGCGGAAGATTGACATCCCACGTATCCGGTTCATGACGTCCCACCCGCGTGATTTTGACGATAAGCTTGTGGAAGTGCTGGGCAAGGGAGGCAATCTGATGGAGAGCATCCATCTGCCTGTTCAGTCTGGCAGCAATGCCATTCTGAAGAAAATGAGCCGCAAGTACAGCCGGGAGACTTTCCTGAAACTCGTCAGCAAGCTGAAAGCATCGGTCAAGGATCTTGTGCTGACCACGGATATTATCGTCGGCTTCCCCGGCGAGACGGAGGAGCAATTCGAGGAAACGCTGTCGCTCGTGCGCGAGGTTGGCTTCGACATGGCCTACACCTTTATTTATTCTCCCCGTGAAGGAACTCCGGCGGCCGCTATGGAGGATAATGTGCCGGCAGAGGTCAAGAGCGACCGGCTGCGGCGGTTGAACGAGTTGATCAGCGAGCAGAGCCGGATCGGCAATGACCGGATGCTTGGACAGACGGTTGAGGTGCTGGTCGAAGGAGAGAGCAAAAATAACGCCGCCGTCCTGTCCGGACGGACCCGCAGCAACAAGCTGGTTCATTTTGAAGGACCGAAGGAGCTTATCGGCAGCTTTATCAAGGTGCGGATTACCGATACTAAGACCTGGTACATCAAAGGCGATTACGTGGCCGAAGCCGCCGCCGTCCATTAACTCCATAACGAAAGTGAGCGACCCTGTATGACAGAGGAGAAAGGCCGTGTGAATAATTACGGGATGATGTCCTATGATACCCGCGATCTCATCGTACGTGACGACATCATGGCCAAGGCTAAGGAGCTCGCGTCGCTGATATCGACCAGTGAAGAGGTTAAGCAGTTTCAGCAAGCCGAGGAGAAAATCCGGAACCATGAACGTGTCCAGGGATTGATTGCCCAGATGAAGAAGAAGCAGAAGGAAATCGTCGCCTTCGAAAGCTTCGGAAATAAAGAGATGGTGGCCAAGATTGAGGGCGAAATTAATGAGCTTCAGGACGAGATCGACAGCATTCCACTGGTCACCGAATTCCAGCAGAGCCAAACCGATATTAATTACCTGCTGCAGCTGGTCGTATCCGTCATCCAGGACACCGTTTCGGAAAAAATCAATGTCGAGGCCGGCAGCGAAGCTCCGCCTTCGAGGTGCGGCGAATAAGATAGGACCTGTCTGCCCTGGACGGCATGGCAGATGACAATGACAACATTTTATAGATACTGATTATAGCTGCTGACAAAAAGCCAAATGAGCTGCTTCCGTACTTATGTACCGGTGCAGCTTATTTGGCTTTCTTTGCATCGTGAATAACTAAATTTTCGCTAATATCCAAAAAATGTACAAAAATATAAAAAGGTGACATTTTTCATAGGGTATAACGTGTATTAAGATTATCCTAATATCGTTGGTAAAAAATGTTGTTATATTCCATGAATTTAAATTAAATGACGAAATACCCATTGTTATGAAGGTGTGAATTTGCGACCGCAAACCAAGCCAAAGTGAGGTGAAATGATTGGAGATTGTTGTTTGCCTCAAGCAGATTCCGGTTATGGAAAGTGCTTCCGACAACTTGGCGGGCAGGGATCAGTTCGAATTGCGCAATAACCTGAACGATATGTTTGCCTTGGAAGCTGCGCTTAAACTCAAAGAGACTTACGGGGGAAGGGTGGCCTGCATTTCAATGGGACCGGCCCAATGCGCCGGACCGCTGAAGGAAGCTTTAGGTTTGGGAGCCGATAGAGCCATACTCTTGTCCTCGCCGGTCTTTGCGGGAGCGGACACGCTGGCGACTTCCTATACTTTGGCCGCATCGATTCGGAAGCTTTCTCCGTATGACTTGATTTTTACGGGAGAGCAATCTTCGGATGGGGAGACGGGACAAGTCGGTCCCGAAATAGCCGAGTATTTAGGCATTCCCCATTTGACGAGAGTGATCGACGTCCGGTATGAGGACGGGAGTCCGGAGATATCCGCTATCAAGGAAAGCGGTGATTGTGAGCTTGAGTATGTTCTGCCGCTCCCCGCTTTGTTCAGCGTGCGAAAGCATAGCAACCGTCCAAGGCTGCCTACGATACGGGGAACGCTCCGGGCGAGAAGGGAGACGATAACGATCTGGACGGAGGAACACTTGGCCGCTGACCCGGGAAGAATGGGACTTCAGGGATCGCCGACGCGAGTGCTGGAGATGACCCGTTTGGTCAAAGCCGGCAAACGCCAAGAGGCTGAACTCAGCATTTTTGAAGAGGATACGGCCTGCGTTTCCCGGTTGGTATCCCGGCTCGGGTTAATCCGCGCCAAAGGTCAGGAGGGAGGAGGATAGAGCTTGATCATTCACGAGACTGACTGCAGCGGGTGTGGAATATGCAGGAGCATGTGCCCGGTCGAGGCCATATCTGTTATCGGAACCGTGGCAGTCATCGACGATGAGCGATGCATGGAGTGCGGATTTTGCGCATCATTATGTCCGAATAAGGCGATACGCCAGGATTCGGCCGAATGGCCGGAAGAGGACAGGGAGGAGCCGGCGAACAATTCCGCAGCGGCGGATGAGGTCAGCGAACGTCAGCCCACTGTGATATGCGTTTATATCGAACACACCGGCGGAGTTATCGACGAATCGTCCTATGAGACAATCGGGGCCGCCAGGTCGCTCACCGGAGAGTCGGATTCCTTCAAAATAGCGGCGATCATAGCGGGAAACGGCAGCCGTCAGCTTGCCGGGGAAGTGATGCGCTGCGGTGCCCACGAGGTATGGCTGCTTGATTTGGACTGGCTTCCTTCCTATGCGGAAGATGTACTTACCCGTATAACCGCCGATGTGCTGGCGAGAAGACAGCCGGATATATTCCTCGGCGGAGCAACGGAACACGGCCGTTCCCTGTTTCCGCGAATCGCAGCAAAGCTGGGAACCGGATTGTGCGCGGATTGCACCGATCTAAGCTTGGAGCCGGAAACCCGCCGGTTGATTATTACCCGTCCTGCGCTTGGCGGCGGCGTTCTGGCCCGGATCGTCATTCCGCATCATTCTCCCCAGATGGCGACGCTGAAAGAACGCGCCTTCCAGAGAGCCGATCGTTCCGGGCATCCCGCAGGAATAATTCTGGATTTCAGTGATGAATATCCTGTGATGCAGTCTGTATATACGCTGGGGAATAGGATATTGCGGGAAGGAAAGCGTTTCGACCTCGGACAGGCTGATTCAATTGTTGCTGTCGGCCGGGGGATCGGTGCAGCTGCGAATCTGCCGCTGATTCAGAAGCTGGCAAGGACGATCGGGGCCGAGATTGGAGCTACCCGCCCGCTGATAGATGAAGGATGGCTGGAAGCTTCAAGACAAATTGGCCAAACGGGCGTTATCGTAAAGCCGAGTCTTTATATTGCATGCGGCATTTCGGGCGCGCTCCAGCATACGGTCGGCATGGATAAGTCGGAGATGATTATTGCGATAAATTCCGATGCCGGTGCGCCTATCTTTCAATATGCCGACTACGGTATCGTCGGAGACTTGTTCCGGGTCATACCGGAATTTATCCATTGCATAGAGTCGGGAACGTTCAGGACTGTTGCTGCGGGCAGTGATAAGGATCTTATTTAAGACAAGAGGAGGCATTTATCATGAACGAAAGAGAACTTATTGCGGGTTTTATACAGGAATTGATCAATGAACCGGTGTCCGATCATGCAAGCAACTTATTTGAGCAAGGAATCTTAACCTCACTGGATGTGCTTGATTTGCTGGCGTTCCTGGAGAATACCTTTGGGCTTGAGATATCCGAAGAGGATGTGGATATGGAGAGCTTCGGCACGATCGACGGCTTGGTGGGACTTGTGGAAAGGAAGCGGAGCCTTGGAGTGCGCCAATGATGTTCATTCCCGAATTGCTGTCCAAAGCGGCAATTGAACAGCCGGACAAGGAGGCCTTTCGCTGCAAGGGCCAGGGGCTTACCTACATGGAAGCGGAAGCGGCGGTGGACGCCGCCGTGGGCTTGCTTGTATCCAAAGGGATTAATAAGGGTGATCGTGTCGGCATCTTTTCTTCTAAATGCCTGGATGAAATCATCGCTTTATTCGCCATTATGAGAATTGGCGCCGTCTTTGTCCATATCAATCCCTTCTTTAAAGAAGAGCAGCTGCGTCATATTGCGGCCGATTGCGGAATCAAGCTGCTGTTTCTGCATGAAGGCAAAACCGGAACGTTTCTTAAAGCGGAGCTTGCCGGGACCGTTCCGGATGTGATTTCGCTGCCGCTGGCGGAATATAAACCCGTAGATAAACTGGAAAAGATTGAGCCTAACCCGGCGTCGGAAGATGATCCCGCCGCCATTCTGTATACCTCTGGTTCCACCGGGAGACCTAAGGGCATAGTCGTTACCCATCGTATCTTGTATGAATCGACGGTCGTATCAGCCGGTCTGCTCGGGAACCATGCCGGCGACCGAATCATCAGCGTCACCCCATTTTCGTTTGACGGAGCTTTGAGCCAGTTGTTCACTTCCGTATTTGCCGGAGCAACACTGATTCTGCAAGATTCTGTCTTCCCCAAAGATATTGTCAGTACCTTGTTGACAGAACGAATCACCGGATTCCATGCCGTTCCTTCCTTTTGGAGGATGCTGCTGCAAAGACATTCGCCTTTTGCCGGGCACCATTATCCGAATCTCAGATATATATCTATTATCGGGGAAGCATTTCCCCACGACGAAATAAAGAAACTTCGGTCTGTGCTACCCGAGACCCTGTTCTACATGATGTACGGAACCACCGAGGCGTTCCGCTCTACCTGCCTCTTGCCGGAAGACTTTGAACGGAAATTCCCCTCGGCGGGCAAGCCGCTGCCGGGAGTGGAAATTGGCATAGTAAATCCGGAAGGTGAGCCCTGCCGGCCCGGAGAGATCGGGGAAATTACCCACCGTGGAGCCTTCGTTTCACCCGGTTACTGGAATCTTCCCAAGCTGACGGCGGAGACATTCAGGAACGGAATGCTCTATACGGGCGATTTGGGCTGGCTGGATGAAGAGGGCTTTCTTTACATTGAGGGCCGTAAGGACATGATGCTCAAATTGATGGGAATCCGCGTCAGTCCTGAAGAAATCGAGGATGGCCTTAACCGGATGCCCGGAATAAAGGAAGCCGCTGTGGTTGGCATAACGGACGTTAACGGCAACGTCCGCATTAAAGCGGTCATTGTCCGGGAGGAGGGCGCGTCTCTTGAGGTGCAGGATGTCATCTTGCACTGCAAACGGAATTTGCCGCATTACATGATTCCATATGAGGTCGAATTTTGCGGCAGTTTGCCCAAGACGGCCACATTAAAAATCAATCGGTCCCTATTGAAGGAGCCGGCAGGAGGAATGTCGTTGTGAAGCGTTGTACACGTTGCGTTCTGCCCGAGACCTATCCCGGAATTACGTTCGATTCGGATGGAGTGTGCTCCCTGTGCAGGCAAGCGGAGAACAGATCGGCCTTGCCTTCTTATGACAAATTACGCGGCAGGCTGTCGGAACTGCTGGAGGACTGCAAGTCCGTCAAGCGCAGATACGATGCGTTGGTGGCGTTCAGCGGGGGGAAGGACAGCACATTCCTGATTCATACCTTGAAGGAGAAGTACGGCTTATCGCTGCTGGCCTGTACTTTTGATAACGGCTATATGTCTGAAGCTTCTTTCCGCAATATGCGGACGGTGCTGAATGCGATGGATGTGGACCATCTGATCGTAAAGCCGCGGGCGGATATCATGAACAAAATTTTTCTCGGCAGTTCGGAGCCCGGCATCTATCCGCCCCATCTGACCGGTTTCGGCAGCGGAATTTGCATCTCTTGCATCCGTATGGTGACCACCATGTCGCTGAGAGTCGCCATAGAGAAGGGGATACCGCTCGTCATGCTGGGCAACAGTCCCGGCCAATTGATCCAGTCGGAGAATGAGATCATTTTTCAGGACAATAAAATACCTTACGAATTAAGGAAAAATCTGTTCCGGCCGCTTGCGGATCGTCTGGGCGAAGAGGTTTATGACTATGTCATGCTGAGCAAAGAGGAATATCGAACCCGTCCGTTTCCGTACACCGTCAATGCGTTTCCGCTAATCGGCTACGACGAGCGTACCATTTACGACACGATCTCCAAGCTTGGATGGGTCAGACCGGAGGATGTAGACCCCAATTCATCGAACTGCCGCCTGAATTCGCTGGGAATTGTGAAGCATTTGGAGCATTACGGCTTCCACCCCTACGATTATGAAATGAGTTTATTGGTACAGCAGGGGATAATTACCAGAGAAGAAGCTTTGAGACGAGTTGAAGACCCTGCGGAGACGACATTAACCCTGTCGGAAGAAGTGGAGAAGAGCCTGATGTCTTCATGAATACCGGGCTGAAAGCGTGTGGTGGTAGTATGGCTTCCCGTGAAAAAATAACCGAATGGCTGGATGCCAATCCAGATATTTTGCGGCTCTTGGTGATGAGCGAGACAGTGGCGGAGGCCCGGGGGCGGCTGTTTGATTATTTGAACCAATGCGAACAGAACGTTCTCAAGAGCGATTGTCCGCTGCATCCGCTTGAACAGAAGAATGTAAGAAGCTGTATCGCGGTATTCCGCAATCTGATCTCTGAAGGAAATGAACGGAAGACGGGACATAGTTGTCTTGCTGTCCTATGGGAAATGGCGACGGAGCATTGGAAGCAGGAAGACTGGCCGGATGTCAGCGACGCATTTCTGGCGGAAATGACTCATCTGTTCAAAGGTGTGATCGGCCTGTCGGGCATTTACTCCAAGTCGGGAATCTGCAAGCGGGAGGTACCCGAATTCGTCCATCTGGAAGGCCGGGAAGCGGCGGAGGCCAGGTCTGTCCATCTGGATGGGAAGGCGAATCAATATGAGGAGTATATCCGCAAAAACGAGTATATGACAGGGCTGCACCCGATGGTGAAAAAGGGCAGAGACGCGATGCGCGCGCGAATTCTGCGGTATTTGGGCGCGGAGGAAAGCGATTGGTCCGATTACAAGTGGCATCTGCGGCACCGGTTTCAACGCTTGGAGGATATTGCCGAAATGATCTCCTTGACGGATGAGGAGCAGGAGATGATCCGGGCGACAACGCAGCACCGGCTGCCGTTCGGGATAACGCCCTATTATTTGTCATTGATGGATATGGAAGCATCCTTGTCCGGACGGGACCGCAGCTTGCGGGCGCAAGTCATACCGAACAGGATTTACCTTGATGCTTATCTCAAGGTTTGTTCCGGCGGAAGGGAATCGCTGGATTTCATGCATGAGCGGGATACGTCTCCCGAGCAATCCGTAACCCGAAGGTACGCGATGATCGCCATTGTCAAGCCCTATTTGTGGTGTCCCCAAATTTGCGTGTACTGTCAGCGGAACTGGGAGCTTGCGGATGAGGACGAAGACGAGGCGCAGCCCGCTTTTCAGGACCTGGAGAAAGCATTTGACTGGTTCCGGTCCAATCCCTCGATCAGCGAAGTGCTGATTACGGGCGGCGACCCGCTTACCGTTAGCAACGAGATGCTGGAATATGTCATCCGAAGTCTGTACGAGATAGAACATATCCGGCGAATCCGGATCGGGACCCGGACGCTGGTGACGATGCCGATGCGGTTTGACGAGGAGCTGCTGCGCATTCTGTCCGCCTATCATAAGCCGCCCTTTAAAACGGTAACGATGATGACTCATTTTCAGCATGCCTACGAGATATCCGAAGAGACGGCGGAGGCCGCGCTTAAACTGAAGAGAGCCGGAATCGACATCTACAATCAGCAGGTATTCACGCTTTACAACAGCCGGAAGTTTGAGACGTGCTTTCTAAGGGAGCAGCTTCGGTCTATCGGTATCACTCCCTATTACTTATTTAACCTGAAAGGCAAGGAAGAGACGGCGAATTTTAAAGTTCCCGTTGCCCGGCTGCTTCAAGAGCAGAAGGAAGAGGCGCGCCTGCTCCCTGGGACGGTAAGGACGGACAAGCCGGTATTCAACGTGCCTACACTTGGCAAAAATGATCTGAACGCCTGGCAGGATCACGATATCGTTATGATCCACAAGGACGGAAGCCGAATCTATGAATTTTACCCGTGGGAGAAGTACATGGCTCCGGTAAACACCTTTTTGTTCAAGGATGAACCAATCGGCAATTATTTGGCAAAGCTTGAAGCGCTGGGCGAGGATATCCGGGATTACAAGACTATCTGGTATTATTTCTAATTGCCTGTCGAGGCGCGGGGAGGAAGTATGTGCGGAATATGCGGCATTGTTAACACGGATGCGGAACACCAGGTCCTCGAAGCGGAGCTGCAGAACATGATTGGTCTGCTTCGCCACCGGGGACCGGATGGAAAAGGGGTGCATATCGGCAATCGATTCGGTCTCGGGCATACGCGGC
>NZ_ASSD01000634.1 GCF_000520715.1 Paenibacillus zanthoxyli JH29 | reverse complement strand
TTCAAAATGCAGGCTGCACAGCAGCGCTCCGTAAGGGGTCACCGCTTCGATTTCGTCCAGACCCCGCCGGTAGAAGGCCAGCTTCGGCACGACGGGGAAATCGATAAAGCTGTACGGCGCCTTGGCCGTATCATTCCAGAAAGGGGCTTCGTCCAGATCAATCCACCCCCGGTCATGATTGCCTATCGCATACAGCACTTCATCCATCCTGCGCTTCCGGGGAACCTCCTCCATGCGGAACCGCGCCGCAAATTCCCCGGCCAGCAGCCCGTGGTCATGCTGCTTGATCATGACAAACTTCTCATCCTGCTCCCGACAAATCACCGATATACCTCCCAATAGATTCCATTTCCATGTATCAGTACGGAGATTATACCATATTTGCTCAGCCGGTTTGGATTGGGAGATTCCTTCTTCTCAATGATTAAAGAACACAAATTACATTTTTATGCATAAAAACAGAATAGACCCAATTTCCTATTACATTTCAACACTAACACATGATATACTGATAACACAATTTCCGGAAATTGTAATATTATAGTCAATTTATTGAAAGGAATGAATTAAATTGATTAAAAAACGCATTTTGGGAGCAGTAATAGCTCTTGCAGTAGTAGCCATTTCGGGGCAAGCAATGGCCGATAGCAATCAAGCTGCAACCAGTGGCTCCGTTGATCTTACAAATGCTCCTGTACTCAATGCTTCGGTTACACCTTTTGCAGTAACCCCTGCTTCCGTAAATACAGGTGGAGGTACATGGGATTACGGTACGAGCTATGTATTTCCACTCAGTAAGAAGGTTTATTCTAACTACAATCACCCCAAGTATATTCATAGCTCTTCTTGCTCTATTGGCACAACAGAGTCGCACAGCGGAGATCAACCTGTAGGGTTGACAGCATACTCAAGCGCACAAGGCAGTATTGATGATGCAACACACGCCTACTGGAGTGCTCAGTATGTTCCGGGTATTTAAATAATCCTTTTAAGGATCATCATCTTACAGATGATGATCCTTAATTATTGAATAGCAAAGCTTACACAAGGAGTATGCTTGTATGAAAAAAATTGTTGTATTCTTTTTGATAATATTGTCTGTGCTAACTTACACAAAAAATTATATACTGACCGATCTTAACGAATTCAATAAAGTCGAACGTCTGGAACAGATACTTGGCACGGCTTTCACTATACCAGATAGTGCGATTTTTGCGGACCCAGAAGTAGTATACCCACTCCTGCAGAAATCGGCTATTGAGACCAATGTTAATCTGTTTAGACCTAGTATCAATAATAAACCAAATAATGAAGTTGAGATTGTAAAATATGTTCTGTTAACGAGGAACACCGACCTATATAACTATATTCACTTATCAAGCGGGAAACCCCTAACCTCGAAAGATATGGTAGAAAACAAACATTACTTGTCTAACCTACCTAGCAAAAATTCAAATTGTATAGGCTCAATCAAAGATTTCGGAAACAATAATCTGATTAGCGTAAACCCTTTGCTCATGGCTTATCAACATTTGCCCGTAGCGGGAACTTATTATGTAGAGACGACAGACCTACAAGTCTTTCGTCAATTCTTATCTACTTTTTCAGAATATATCAATATTCGTTTTCACACCTCTTTAACATTTAATGAATTCTCAAACAAAAACACAGCTTTGGATAATTCAGTATCTTCGGCCTCAGTATCAACTTTGACTGACATTCAAAACATACTGATTTTAGTCATTCTGCTGCTGATGGTATATTCCGTTTTTCATCAATCAAAAATTGTTGGAACATACAAACTGCATGGAATCTCAAATATCAGAATTTGGTTTATCGTCGCAGGTAAAGTTTTAATAATCACACTAATTTCATCTATAGTCATCGCATCTCTTGCATGCCTGTTCACTCCAAACTCAAATATGGAGTTTCTATTCTCGACAGTCAAAAGTATTCTCATTGCCTACGGGCTTGTCTTACTGGCTTCCATTTTTCCTTATATTTACATCTCCAAGATACAATTACAACAATTAATTAAAAACCGTAAAAATACAACACTAATTCTAATTCTAAATACTTTGACAAAGGTTATTTGTTCTATCTTGCTGCTTACACTAGCAAATCAAATTCTCCATCAATATATCGATATTAAAGAACAACAAGAAAATATTAAAGGATGGGAACAAAATAAAGATTATGGAATTTTTTATCCTATATATACCGGATATGATAAAGATGATCTTTTAGAGGGATCCGAAAAGTTCATCTTTACAACAGCCAATGAATTATATCCTATTTTAAATAAAATGGGATCTTTATTAATAAATACAAGAGAGTACGAAGAAACAGCATTGATTCTTGACAAGGATTACAAGGGAATTCGCTCAATAACAGTCAACAAAAATTATTTGGATCAGTATCCGATATTTGATGCTAATCACAATCAGGTTCATATTAGTGAGGAAGAGTCCCGTTGGGTTTTGTTGGTACCGGAAAAATATCGTAACCGGAAAAGTGAAATTATGAATTTCTTCCAAAGTAACCGAAAATCTTGGGAAGAATACGAGCGGAACTTTTACAAATCAAAGATACCCGAATATTTAAAAAAACAACAGATTCAAATTTTATGGCTTAGCAACAATCAAAGGATATTCAGCTTTAACCCTGACGTATTTCCTACCGAGAAGTATTCGATTATAGATCCTATAATTCAAGTTGTCACAGAAAAAAACAGCTTCACTTCAAACCGTAACGGCATTCTTGGTAATGGTGGGACTGATCCTTTGAAAGTTAAGCTAGTCGGGCGGGATACAGCTGCAACCTATCAAGCATTGCTACCAGAACTTCGGAACTTACGACTAGACGATAATTTAAAAACGATTGTAACGGTTAATGAGTATATGTTGGTTAAAATTAATCAATTGAATTACGAAATTAAGTTAAACTTGCTGTTATTAGGAGGTTTGATGATTGGCTTCTTGTTCTTAATTATCCAATATGTGTTGGTGCTGTATAATCGTTATCAAAAAACTTTTATCGTGAGAAAGCTCTTTGGTCTTAGTTTTAGAAGGACATATAAGGAATTCATTCTACTATTTCTCGGCCTCTGGATTGCACAAGTTGGACTCTCCTTGTTGTTGATTCATCAGTATAATTTACCCACCTATTTAATAATTGGTGTGGTTGCCGGATCAGAGTTTTTGATAAGTACTATCGCTCTCAATCTATTGGAAAAAAGAAATAATACCCAAATGTCCAAAGGAGGTTTGCTATAACCTATGAATACAATTTGCAAGATTAGCGGTTTGAGCAAACATTTTGGAAAGCATCATGTACTTGAGGAGATCAATATATCCGTACAAGAGGGAGAAATGGTAGCAATTACAGGAAAAAGCGGCTCAGGCAAAACTACATTGTTGAACATGATTGGCATGTTAGAGCAACCCGATTCAGGTAACATAGAACTATTTGGCGAATCCATTCCTCGTCCAAATTCAATAAAAGCACGACAGTTACTAAAATCCAACATTGCTTACCTGTTTCAAAATTTTGCGTTGATAGATAACGCTACTGTAGAAGCTAACCTGGAGATCGCTTTGATGTATAGTGGAAAAACTAGAGCGGAGAAAATATGTTTGAAGCAAGAAGCTCTCTCTCAGGTTGGATTAAACATTTCATTAAGACAGAAAATACATGAGTTGTCCGGTGGAGAACAGCAGAGAGTCTCCATAGCAAGAATTTTACTTAAACCGTGTGATTTGGTACTAGCTGATGAGCCTACGGGGTCTCTGGATGAGAACAACCGTGATTGTATAATAAGGTTGCTTCAAATGTTAAATGAGCGCGGCAAAACCTTAATTATCGTAACGCATGATCAAGTAGTAGCGAAAAGTTGTAACAGGATAATAAATTTGAGCTAATGAATGTAATAAGACGCTTCCCGTCGCCAGCGGTGGATTAGCGTCTTATTTATACATGCAAAACCCATTCCTTGAACCTTGAATAGCTTTACAAGCTTCCCTAGCATTGACTGACTAATATGAATGCATACATTGTTTGTATTAGAAATTTTATGATTCACAAGCAATTGACCTGCTTGAATAACTCCTTGAGGTGTATTTGGCTATTACAGCTAAAAAGGCTAAGCCTACACGCCCAACCACCGCTTGAACATGTGCTTCGTCGTCTGCTTGTTGATTTCGGCGATGGAAGTGGTCAGCGGGATGCCTTTCGGGCAGGCCCGGACGCAGTTCTGCGAGTTGCCGCAGCCCTCAATGCCGCCATCCGTCATCAGCGCCTCCAGCCGTTCGTCGGCGTTCATCTCGCCCGTTGGATGGGCGTTGAACAGGCGGACCTGCGAAATGGCCGCCGGACCGATAAAATCGGTCTTCGCGTTGACGTTCGGGCAGGCCTCCAGGCAGACGCCGCAGGTCATGCATTTGGACAGCTCGTAGGCCCACTGCCGTTTTTTCTCGGCCATGCGCGGACCCGGACCGAGGTCGTACGTTCCGTCGATCGGAATCCAGGCTTTTACCTTTTTCAGCGCGTTAAACATCCGGGTACGGTCAATGACGAGGTCGCGAACAACCGGGAAGGTGCTCATTGGCTCGACGCGGATCGGCTGCTCCAGATTGTCGATCAAGGCGGCGCAAGCCTGACGCGGCTTACCGTTGATGACCATAGAGCAGGCGCCGCATACTTCGCCGGAGAAGCCGTTCTTCCACCACGGATGTTCTTGGG
>NZ_ASSD01000633.1 GCF_000520715.1 Paenibacillus zanthoxyli JH29 | reverse complement strand
CACAAAGTCAAAAGCTAACCTTTTTCAGTGGCCTCCCGACAAGGTGGAGGGGCTTTTTTCTTTGGCCAGATACAAGTGCCCTTTCACGATTCTTGTCTAGAGCATCTTCTCTTTCTGCTAAGCAAAAGTACCGTCAGAAGAAGCACTGACAAGCACCATCGGCACTTCTGACACTTTTCTTACCCGCCTCGAGGAGTCTCCTCCGTTCGCGAATCTCTTCCTTCCATAGGATGTAACGAGGATGCTCCAAAATACGATAGCCCTATGTACCTTTTCAAACGTTACCATAGTCCGGAACCTGCACACATATATACAAATCCATAGCTTACAAGAAATTCCGCAAAAAACTTGCCCTTACTTATGATACGGTTCAGCGCGAATGATCTTAAACTATCCTACCCTTTAGTTAAATAGCGACGGATTCTAAAGGCTGATCCGCCGCCAATACAAACTAAAAAAATCGTCGATAGAGTTCTCTCCGACGTTCGCCGCGGAGCTGTGCGTAGACTTGAGTAGTCGATGCCTTCTCATGACCGAGCATTCCTTGGATGAAATCCAATGGGGCACCATTATCAAGGAGTTGGCATGCATAAGTATGTCGAAAGCGATGCGGGTATACGTTCACAATTTCTCCCCGATCTGCAAGCCGTTTTATTGCCCATCTAATCGTAGGTATAGCCATTCGTTTTGTTGGATGTGTATCGGTAACGAATAAGGCTTTGCAGGAGTCCTCACGGCTGGACAGGTACTTCTTTAACCATACTTTGCACTCTGTCGTAAAGTAAACTTCTCTTTGCTTCGATCCCTTGCCATTAACGATTGCTGAGCAGTTCTCCCAGTTAATATCCTCGATGTTGATCTTTTCTACCTCCCCAACCCGGCAGCCGGTGCTGTAGAGAAACTCAAGAAGCGCTCTTTCCCTGAGTGACTGACATGAAATTTTCAAGTGTATGACGATCTTCCTCAATCAAAAACTTAGGAATGCGCTTATCTAATTTCGGTTCTCTCAATTTTAGAGAAGGATTTGAAGTCAGATATGTCTCTTCATAAGCGTAGCGGAAAAGAGAACGAACAAAACGAATTCGATGACCAAGGCTGTTTGGCTTCAAACGAACTGCTTGTTTTGCTAAGTACTCCTTCAGCATGTTCGACGTTACCTCTGTGACATTGAGATTGCCTAGCTCCAACATCAACATCTTGTGCTGAAGGGCGTATGCTTTTAATGTTTTAGGACTGAACCCTTGAATGCGTTTGTCAGCCTCATACAAACTCCATAACTCACTTAAGTTCATAACAAAACCTCCCTTTAGAAGCTATTAAATCTAGTTTGCTTCTAAGGAGAGGTTTTAATCTGCCTGCTGTAGTGAACTAACGTTCCCCGTTAGCGGAATAAATGTTTATAGGCAAAAGGAAAATCTATGACGACATAGTCTAAATACTCGGTAAGAAAAGACTGCAAATCTCTAATAAGAGGAGCTAAGTTCCACTCATCATAATTTGCACCATTTTCAAGTTGATAATATCATCAGGTCCATCGAAATCATATTCGTCATAGTATAGTCCTTTGAAATTCTTTAACGCTTCCTTAAGTTGTTTTGTAATTGTCGTTTTCCCCTCACCAGAAACAGCTGCAATCGCAATGACAAATAGTTACTTTAACTTTTCCATAAATACTCCCTTCACTGGAAAAGAACTTCGTTATCAGCCTATGCACGTTACTTCAATGAAAAAAATGTGCAGCGCCGCGGCGGCATACTCGCACTCTTTTCTTTATTATAATGTAGAAAAATTGAATATTTTGCTTCGTCGCTATAGTGGATGCCTGATGTCTGCT